>CAJZDE010000177.1:0-3609 GCA_915063165.1 uncultured Streptococcus sp. | reverse complement strand
AAAATGATTATTAATTTAGTATATGAGACCGATTTTATCAACTTTTTCCTTGATCTTAGCTAGTCTTGACCTTCCCGTTCCAAGAATCCAATCCATAAGAAAGGATATAAATTTCAGAGAAACCTTGTTTTTTCAAATAAAGTGCTGCATTAGTCACTCGTTGTCCACGTTGGTTTTCGTAGAGAAGGACAGGTTTATCCTTACGAAGGGCTGCAAGGCTTGACTTCAACTGATTTGAAGGAATATTGCGAGCTCCAAGGATATGTTTTCTGTGAAATTCTGCTGGTTCACGGACGTCAATCAATTGCCCTTTTCGAATCAAGGCTTCAAATTCTGCATTGTCTACAATCTTAGCCGCACGACGAATACGAAGGTAGTTATACCCCATCCATGCCACCATCGCCAATACAATTCCCCAAACAATCCAAATTGTCATAAGTTCTTATCTCCATTTTTTTCTAAGTAGTCTAATTCTATCTTGTGCTCTCTACGAAGAACAGCTTCCGCCTCGAGATAGTCTAACTTATCCATCAGACCCGCATCATAGATCCGAGAGAGTTCGAGCTTCATCAGTTCAATATCATACAAGCGCTTCCCCATGTATACAATAATGCCAAACTGTTTGAGAAATTGCTGCACATCACAGAATGTTTTCATAGCTTCCATTTTAGCAAATTCTAGACTTTTTTTCAATACTGGACCAGCTCTTTCCCCCTATTTTCTTCGTCTTCATTGCCCATTCTTCCGCAAGTATGGTACAATAAAAACATGAGAATTCAACAACTACACTATATTATCAAAATCGTCGAAACTGGCTCTATGAATGAGGCAGCCAAGCAACTCTTTATCACCCAACCCAGTCTCTCTAATGCTGTTCGAGACTTGGAAAATGAAATGGGCATTGAAATCTTTATCCGCAATCCCAAGGGCATTACCTTGACTCGCGATGGTATGGAGTTTCTCTCCTACGCTCGTCAGGTTGTCGAGCAGACCCAACTTCTGGAGGAACGCTATAAAAATCCTGTCGCCCACCGCGAACTTTTCAGCGTCTCCTCTCAGCACTATGCTTTTGTAGTCAATGCCTTTGTCTCTCTGCTCAAGAAAAGTGATATGGAGAAATACGAGCTCTTCCTTCGTGAAACTCGGACTTGGGAGATTATCGATGACGTCAAGAACTTCCGTAGCGAGGTCGGTGTCCTCTTTTTAACCAGCTACAACCGCGATGTTTTAACAAAAATGCTGGATGACAACCACCTCTTAGCCCACCACCTCTTTACCGCTCAACCCCATATCTTTGTCAGCAAGACCAACCCTCTAGCTAAAAAAGACAAGGTCAAACTGGCTGATTTGGAAGATTTTCCTTATCTGAGTTATGACCAGGGGACGCACAACTCCTTCTACTTTTCAGAGGAGATTCTTTCACAAGAGCACCACAAGAAATCCATCGTAGTCAGTGACCGCGCCACTCTCTTTAATCTCTTGATTGGTTTGGATGGTTACACCATTGCAACAGGGATTTTGAACAGTAACCTCAACGGAGACAATATCGTTTCCATTCCGCTGGACATTGACGACCCGATTGAACTGGTCTATATCCAGCATGAAAAAACCAGCCTATCTAAGATGGGCGAACGCTTTATCGAATACTTACTAGAAGAAGTTCAATTCGATAATTAATAGGAAAAATGAAAAAGAGAAAAGAAAAAGTTAGGAAATAGAAAGTGAAAAAGATACTACTGACCAGTGCTTTAATCCTTTCAATCGCAGGATTAGCACCCGCATCCGTCTTAGGAGAAGAAAACACTACTCAATCCACATCTGCTGTCAAGGAAGCAATTGCCAAAGAAGAAAAGAAAGAGTCGAGTGTTGAGGAAAACTCTAAATCAGAAGCTCTTCCGAAAGTAGATGTGCAAGAAGACAAGCCCAAAAAAGAAGGATGGTACCAAGAAAATCACCACTGGCGTTTTTACCAAGATGATAAGCCTGCTTTAAACTGGAAACAAATCCAAGGCAAATGGTACTACTTCGATCAAGATGGTAATCGTCTTCATTCTACTGTCTACAAAGGCTATGCTTTTGACCAAGATGGTGTCATGATAGAAAATAGCTGGACCAAACTGGACAATCAATGGTATTATGCTGATTCCTCTGGACGACTTGCTCAGAACACCTGGAAAAAAATTAACGGCTCTTGGTACTATTTTGACCAAATTGGAAGTATGCTCAGCAACACTGCCGTTGACGGCTATCTTCTCACAAAAAGCGGAGCTATGGCAGAAAAGGGTTGGACTAAATTAGACCAAATTTGGTATTATGTCGCTCCTTCTGGAAAGATCTCACAGGATAAATGGGAGAAAATCAACGGTTCTTGGTATTACTTTGACAAAGACGGTGGAATGCTGAGTGCGACAACCTTCAAGGGCTACCTCTTCAACCAGAGTGGAGCTATGGCAGAAAACAACTGGGTCAAAATCAAGGATACTTGGTTCTATGCGAACGGGTCAGGGAGATATGTCCAAGAAAACTGGCAAAAGATTCAGGGTTCCTGGTACTCATTTGACCAGAATGGTGGAATGCTAGCAGACAAATGGAAAGGAAGCTACTACCTCAAAACCAGTGGAGCCATGGCGGAGAATGAGTGGATCTTCGATAAAACCTACAAGAGCTGGTTCTATCTAAAAGCGGATGGCCGTTATGCAAATCAGGAGTGGATTGGAGCATACTACCTCAAGTCAGGTGGTTACATGGCAAAGAGCGAATGGATTTACGATAACGCTGACAAAGCTCGCTACTACCTAGATGATAATGGACATTATGTTTCAGGAACTTACAAAATAAACGGAAAGGAACACTTGTTCCAAAAATACGGCCAATGGATTTCTGAAGTTTCAACTGAAGGTGGATTTACAAAAGGCCTATACAGCAATACCATTTTCCTAGATCCTGGGCATGGTGGTCGAGATTCAGGTGCCTTTTACTACAATGTAGCTGAAAAAGATCTCAACATGCAGATTTATCGTAAGCTTCGTACTAAGTTAGAAGAACTAGGCTACAAGGTCCTCACTTCTCGTGATAGTGATATTGACGTTGATTTTGTTACCGAACGTTCTCGTATGGTTAATAAGACCAACTCTGATATTTTTATCAGTATTCACTTCAACGCTACTGGTAATACCTACTCAAAAGCGAGCGGTATTCAAACCTACTCCTATAGCGATGAACCTGATTATCCAAGTAAGATTAATAAATACTGGCACAATCACCCTGATCGTATGAGTGAAAGCAAACGCCTCGCCGCTGCCATCCACTCCTCTCTTCTAGCAGAAACAGGAGCTAAGGACGCTGGCTTATTGGAGAGCAGCTATGCTGTACTACGCGAAACAGCCAAACCAGCCGTTCTCCTAGAACTTGGTTATATGGATAATTTTTCCGAAAACCAACAAATCAGAGATAGCCACTACCAAGACAAACTGGTCGCAGGCATCGTAAAGGGGATCCAAAAATATTACGCTGGTCAGTAAAAAAGTCTCGAGAAATCTCGAGACTTTTTATTTGTCTTCTTTTTTATCTTTATCGGGAAAGAGGTAACCAAGTCCTACACAAGCTAGC
>CAJZDE010000176.1:0-3651 GCA_915063165.1 uncultured Streptococcus sp. | reverse complement strand
CCTTCTTTAAAATCTTCAGTTAGAGATAACGATTCTTGTAGTTTCAATTCTAATTCAGCATAATTCTGCCAATCCTTAAATTGACTTTCCCAAACTAACTTTTTAATCGCTGCGTATGAGTTTGCTGAACCTCTTCTTAATTTTTTCAGAACTTGTTCTCTTGTTTTTTCTAATTTGTCAACTTCACAAACACGGTATACCACGCCCCATTCTAGCGCTTTTTCAGCAGTCAAAGCTTCACCTGTCATAGCAAGTTGTGCAGCCCGTGTTACCCCGATACTACGACTCAAGAGATGAATCCCACCAGCGTCTGGCGCCAATCCAACTCCAACAAAGGCTTGAATGAATTTTGCCTTGTCAGTCGCTAAACAGAAATCAACTGCTACTGCCATATTTGCTGCAGCACCAGCAACCGCTCCATCTACTTCCATCAAAACAGGTTTGGGAATTTGCTTGATTTTAAAAGAAATTGTATTGACTAATTCTGCAATCTTATTCAAAGAAGGGATATCATCTTCATCTACTGCGCGTTTCATCTCAACCAAGTCTCCTCCAACTGAAAAGACCTTCCCATTCGCATTAATCAAGATGAACTGCACAGCTTGATCCTGCTCCGCTAGAGTCAAAGCTTCTAAAATTTCCTCACACATTGGGATATGAAAACCATTTGCCACTTCGGGACGATTCAAAGTAATGATAGCCAGATCATCTACGATCTGATATAAGATATGATTCATAGCTTCTCCTTTTCTTTTATAAGGCGATGAAATTGTTTTATCATCAAAGTATACCTTTTTTTGGATAAAGAGGCAAGGAAAAACTAAAGGAAAGTGTCTCAGCTGATTATTTACCCATCATTTATGAGTGTGAGTAAAATTTGACACCCTTACTTTTAAACGGTTATCCCTTTTCAAAATAAGTTAGTGTTTTCTTCTATTATAATAGGAAGTTATTTTCTTCATTGAAAAATGCCCCTCTTTCTGCTATAATCGTATAAAATACTTACTTGAGGAGTCCTTATGAAGGTTGTAAAATTTGGCGGAAGCTCGCTTGCCTCTGCTGGTCAGTTAGAAAAAGTCTTAAACATCGTTAAAAGTGATAAAGAACGCCGTTTTGTAGTCGTTTCTGCACCCGGCAAACGCAATGCTGAAGATACTAAGGTAACTGATGCCTTGATCAAATACTATCGTGACTATGTGGCTGGTAATGACATCAGTGCTAGCCAAAGCTGGATCATTGACCGTTATGCCGCTATGGTTAGTGAACTAGGGTTAAAACCTGCTGTTTTAGAAAAAATCTCTAAAAGTATTCGGGCCTTGGCAACTCTTCCTATAGAGGACAATGAATTTCTCTATGATACCTTCCTAGCGGCTGGAGAAAATAACAATGCCAAATTGATTGCAGCCTACTTTAACCAAAACGGTATCGATGCACGCTATGTTCACCCAAGAGAAGCTGGGATCGTTGTCACAAGTGAACCAGGAAACGCACGCATCATCCCATCTAGTTATGACAAGATTGAAGGCTTGGCTGATAGCAACGAAGTCCTTGTTATCCCTGGTTTCTTTGGTGTGACTAAAGAAAATCAAATCTGTACTTTTTCACGTGGAGGTTCAGATATCACAGGTTCTATCATTGCAGCAGGTGTTAAGGCTGATCTCTATGAAAACTTTACAGACGTAGATGGTATCTTTGCTGCCCATCCTGGTATTATCCACCAACCACATTCCATTCCTGAATTAACCTACCGTGAAATGCGTGAGTTGGCTTACGCTGGATTTTCAGTTCTTCATGACGAAGCTCTTCTACCCGCTTACCGCGGAAAAATTCCTCTTGTCATCAAGAATACCAACAACCCTGACCACCCAGGAACACGCATTGTTTTAGAACACAGTAGTGATAAATTCCCAGTAGTAGGGATTGCGGGTGACTCAGGATTCGTCAGCATCAACATGTCTAAATACCTCATGAACCGCGAAGTCGGATTTGGTCGCAAGGTTCTTCAAATCCTTGAGGACCTCAACATCGGTTGGGAACACATGCCTACAGGTATTGACGATCTTTCAATCATCCTCCGCTCCCGCGAATTGACTCCTATCAAAGAAGAAGAAATTCTACGTCAACTCGTTCAAAAGGCTGAAGTGGACCATGCTGAAATCGAACATGATCTTTCCATCATTATGATTGTTGGAGAAAAGATGAAGAGTCATATCGGGGTAACTGCTACTGCAACACGGGCTTTGTCTGAGAATAAAATCAACATCCAGATGATGTCCCAAGGTTCAAGTGAAGTTTCCATCATGTTTGTTGTCAATAAAGAGCAAGAGAAGGCCGCTATCAAGGCTCTCTATCATGCCTTTTTCGATGAAAGTAAGGAAGACTAATCATGGCCCAATCACTCAATCAAGTCATTGACCTCCAAACTACTGGGACATCTTACCTCTCTATCTCTGGAAAAGTTGGAAAATTTCTAGTTGGGGATCAAGCCATAGAGTTTTATCCTGATGTCAATGTCGAACAATATATCCAAATCCCCTGGTCCAGCATTCAGCAAATCGGAGCCAACGTAAGTGGTCGCAAGATCAGCCGCCACTTTGAAGTCTTCACTGATCAAGGAAAATTCCTTTTTGCTTCAAAAGACTCTGGAGCTATCCTCAAAATCGCTCGGAAAAAATTAGGAAACGACAAGGTTGTGAAACTTCCGACTCTACTCCAGACCATTGGACAAAAACTTAAAAATCTATTTGCAAAAAAGTAGAAACTTTAGTATAATCATAGCAACGGATAAGTAAGTTATCTCCTTCTTTCAGAAAGTCTGCGGGTGCTGCGAGCAGATAGGAGGGATAGGTGAAATTCTACCGTTGTTCACAATTAAATACTCAATCAAGTGCACACCTGTGAAGTTGGATGGAACCGTGGCCCTGCCACTCCAACACTTTGTCAGGTGTGCTTTTTTCATAAAGGAGTTCTTATGTTAGATATTAAACGTATTCGTACAGATTTTGATGCTGTCGCTGAAAAATTAGCTACACGTGGTGTAGATGCTGCTATCTTAAATGAGATGAAAGAAATCGATGCTAAACGTCGTGACATCTTGGTCAAGGTTGAAACTCTAAAAGCAGAACGTAACACAGTTTCTGCTGAGATTGCCCAAGCTAAGCGCAACAAGGAAAATGCCGATGACAAGATTGCTGCGATGCAAACCCTATCTGCTGAAGTCAAAGCCTTGGATGCTGAATTGGCAGAAATTGATGCTAAATTAACAGAATTTACCACTACTCTTCCAAATATCCCTGCTGACAGTGTTCCTATCGGAGCTGATGAAGATGACAATGTGGAAGTTCGCCGTTGGGGTACTCCGCGCGAGTTTGACTTCGAGCCAAAAGCTCACTGGGATCTTGGTGAAGACCTTGGTATCCTTGACTGGGAACGTGGCGGTAAAGTAACAGGAGCTCGCTTCCTCTTCTATAAAGGACTCGGTGCTCGTTTGGAACGTGCTATCTACAACTTCATGTTGGATGAGCATGGTAAAGAGGGTTATACGGAAGTCATCACGCCTTACATAGTTAACCATGACTCTATGTTTGGTACCGGAAATTATCCAAAATTCAAGGATGATACTTTTGAATTGAAAGACACTAATTATGTCCT
>CAJZDE010000175.1:0-3664 GCA_915063165.1 uncultured Streptococcus sp. | reverse complement strand
TTATTAATTTTTAAATCAAATCTGCCTCTTGAAGAGCTGTCTGAACAGTCTCTAATGGCAAATGGGTTAACTCGGTGCCTTTTTCTTGATAAAGGTACTGGGCATAGTCATCCATTCGGTACTGGTTGATATAAACCACGCGCTTGCAACCAACTTGTAGCAGTTGTTTGGTGCAGTTCAGACACGGAAAATGGGTCACATAGGCTGTAAATCCTCTTGGAACCCCTCGTTCGGCTCCTTGCAAGATGGCATTAACCTCGGCGTGAAGGGTTCGGACACAGTGACCTTCAATGACCAGACAGTCGTGGTCAATACAGTGCTCCGTTCCCGATACGGAACCATTATAGCCTGTTGAAATGACTTTATTGTCCTTGACTAGGACAGCTCCCACCTTGGCACGTTTACAGGTCGAACGATTGGCAATCAGTAAAGCCTGGGCTGCAAAGTACTCATCCCAAGCCAGTCTTTTTTCTGTCATAAGTATTCTCCTTATCCCCTATTTTTTGAAAAATGGCAAGCGTAAATCTGCAATCTTTTCAGCTGGAACCTTCATGCCATCCTTGATCCATTTGAGCAGAACCGATACGATGGCAGAGCTCCAAAAGGAATGAAGGTAGCTGCTAACGCCTTTTGATTTTCCGTGATATTTTTCTAGAAATTCCTGCATGGCTTGGACAAAAATCTTTTCCAAATGGTAGTCCAGAGCAAGTTGAATAACCTTGGCTTCTTTCTTGGCTGCGCGGAAAAGGTGTACCCAGACTAGATAAAGGTCTGTTTTAACATCGTAATGGCTCAACTGTTCCATAATGTTATGGACACTGCGTTTAAAGACACTTTCCAAAATCTCTTCTTTGGAGTCATAGTTACGATAGAAGGCAGCACGAGAGACGCCCGCCCGTTTGACCAGCTCCGAAATACTGATCTTTGCCAAGTCCTTTTTCTCTAGAAGTTGCAAAAGAGCCGTCTCGATTGCTTCTCTGGTTAAAAAATTGGATTCTTGATTTGATTTTCTGAGATTTTCAAGAGATTTTTCAGATATTTTACGTTCAGACATAACAATTTCTTTCTACTTGTGACAACAGAGAGGTGGTACTTTTGTTTCAAGGGCTTTCATGATATAATTGTAAAAAAAGACAGAACCTTTGTCAATGTATAAGTGACAAAGATGGAGAATTTCTATGACTTGGAAGATTGTAGCTGACTCTGGTTGTGATTATCGTCAACTGGCAACTCCTGCTATTGATACGGAATTTGTGAGTGTTCCTTTAACCATTCAAGTAGCTAATCAGGTCTTTATCGATGATGCCAATCTCGACATTGACCACATGATGGAAACCATGTATGCGACTTCTGAGGCTTCAAAATCAGCTTGTCCTAGCCCTGATGATTACTTGCGAGCATTTGAAGGTGCTAAGCATATCTTTGTCGTTACCATTACTGGTACTCTTTCAGGTAGCCATAATAGTGCTCAGCTCGCTAGAAATATTTACCTTGAAGAACACCCTGACACTCAGATTCATGTGATTGATAGTTTATCTGCTGGTGGGGAAGTTGACCTAATTGTAGAAAAAATCAATGACTTGATTGATCAAGGACTTTCTTTTGAAGAAATTGTTGAAGCTATTATAGCCTACCAAGAAAAAACGAAGTTGCTCTTTGTCCTTGCTAAGGTCGATAACTTGGTCAAAAATGGCCGTTTGAGTAAGCTTATCGGTGCAGTTGTTGGCCTTCTCAATATCCGTATGGTTGGGGAAGCAAGTGAAACTGGAACCCTAGAACTACTCCAGAAAGCGCGTGGACTAAAAAAATCCCTTCAAGCAGCCTATGAAGAACTCATCAAAGCTGGCTATGCTGGTGGTCGAATTGTCATGGCTCATCGCAGTAATGAAAAATTCTGTCAGCAATTGTCGGAACGCTTGCTGGAAACCTTCCCACAAGCCAATATCAAAATCATCCCAACGTCTGGTCTCTGCAGTTTCTATGCAGAAGATGGCGGTTTGTTGATGGGATATGAAATTAACTAAGATTATGAGCAACAAGAGATGCCAAGCATCTCTTGTTTTTTGTGGTACAATAGAGCTATGAAACATTTTGATACTATTGTCATCGGTGGTGGACCTGCTGGCATGATGGCTACAATTTCCAGTAGCTTTTATGGTCAGAAAACTCTTCTCATCGAAAAAAATCAAAAACTTGGCAAAAAATTAGCTGGAACAGGCGGTGGTCGTTGTAATGTAACCAACAATGGAACTTTAGATGACCTAATGGCTGGAATTCCTGGTAACGGGCGCTTTCTATACAGTGTCTTCTCTCAGTTCGATAACCATGATATTATCAACTTTTTTACGGAAAATGGTGTTAAACTTAAGGTTGAGGATCACGGACGCGTCTTTCCTGCTAGTGACAAGTCTCGGACCATTATCGAGACGCTAGAAAAGAAAATCACTGAACTCGGTGGTCAAGTTGCTACTCAAACGGAGATTGTTTCGGTTAAAAAGATAGACGACCAGTTTGTCCTCAAGTCCGCAGACCAAAGCTTCACTTGTGATAAACTCATTGTCACAACTGGTGGAAAATCCTATCCTTCTACTGGCTCGACTGGTTTCGGTCACGAGATTGCCCGCCATTTTAAGCATACTATTACTGAACTTGAAGCTGCTGAGAGTCCTTTGTTGACTGATTTTCCACACAAAGCGCTTCAGGGGATTTCACTAGACGATGTGACCTTAAGCTATGGCAAGCATGTCATCACCCACGATCTGCTCTTTACCCACTTTGGTCTATCCGGTCCTGCTGCTCTGCGTATGTCTAGTTTTGTCAAGGGTGGGGAAGTTCTTTCACTGGATGTTTTGCCTCAACTTTCTGAGAGCGACTTGGTGGCATTTCTAGAAGAAAATCGGGAAAAATCCTTGAAAAATGCTTTAAGAACCTTATTGCCAGAACGCTTGGCAGAATTTTTGGTGCAAGGCTATCCTGAAAAAGTCAAACAACTGACTGAAAAGGAACGCGAACAACTTCTCCAGTCCATCAAGGCTCTCAAAATCCCTGTAACTGGAAAAATGTCTCTTGCCAAGTCCTTTGTCACCAAAGGCGGTATCAGTCTCAAGGAAATCAATCCCAAAACTCTGGAAAGTAAGCTCGTTCCCGGCCTCCACTTTGCAGGCGAGGTACTGGATATCAATGCCCACACGGGTGGCTTTAACATCACTTCTGCCCTCTGTACCGGCTGGGTTGCAGGATCAAACCCAATCTAAATATACATTACTAAACGGAACAATCCGCCCCAAAAGAAAGGAACTACTTTGGAACATATTATCTTGCTAAGGGGAGTGACTCCTAATGGAAAAAATGCTATCCCTAAAATGTCTTATCTAGTAGATATCTTGACAGAAGCTGGTTTTCAACAAGTTCGAACTTATATTCAAAGTGGAAATATTATTCTTGAAAGTAACTTAGCTCTCGAAGAAATACGAGAACAGGTTCATACTCTAATAAAGGAAAAGATTGGAGCCGACTTAAAAATGGTTATCAAGAATAAGAACGATTTTGAAAAGATTGTTCATGAGAATCCATTTAAAGAAGACTACCTTCATGATCGTGTGCATGTAATTCTTTATCAAGGACTTATCCAAAGTCTGCCACTAGAAAAATTGAAAACTGACTA
>CAJZDE010000174.1:0-3682 GCA_915063165.1 uncultured Streptococcus sp. | reverse complement strand
TATATCACTTTTTTCTTCTTGATTTAAGTTTTAGTATTTAGAAACAAAGTAGAGTGCTTGCACCGTCTTCTAAGGCTATCTCCTCTCATATATTTTTCGATGGTAGAAATTCTGCTCCTATCGTTCTTTTTTTGTAATTCTCTTTGTCTTTCCACTACTTTTCATATACTTGACAGTTTTTCTATCATCAAAAAAAGAATTAAGCAAAACATTTTTCACTCGACTAGTGATTAAAAGTTCTTCTTAATTCTATAGTTCCAAACTAGGATTGTTTTGTTTTAAAATGATAATAGGCTCCCAACATACCTGCTGTATTTTGGTGATGGGCAAATTCTAATCGTGTTTTTTCAGCTAGGCTTGGCACCAAGGCCGCCTTCAAGGCTGTGCGAATCTTTGGTTTGAGGATAGCCTCTTGCCCCATGATACCGCCACCGAGAATGACCACTTCTGGATTGACAACGTAGCAAATATTTGCCAGACCTTTTCCAAGGTAGTCTACCATGCGGTCAATCCCAGCCATACAAATCTTGTTTCCTTCAGTAGCTTCCTTGAAAATACGTCGGCCATTCCACTGATCAACTGAATCTCCATGAGCTGTTGCTACATACTCAACCAAGGCTGTCGTAGAAGCAAGATCCTGAAAAGCTCCATCCTGCATGTGCATGTAACCGACTTCGCAGGCCGAATTGCTAAATCCATGGAAGACTTTCCCATCCATAATCAAGCAACCACCGATACCGGTTCCAATGGTCAAGCAAAGTGTGACACTCGCTCCCTTTCCTGAACCAGATACTGCCTCAGCCAGACCTGCACAGTTGACATCATTTTCAATCTCACAAGGAATAGTAAAACTCGTCTCGATTTCCTTCTTGAACTGGGTTCCTGCATAGTTGGGAATCTGAGGACCAGCGTAGAAAATCTCACCCTTATCTGGATCCACCATCCCAGCAGAAGAAATGGCAACACCTGCTACTGGGCCTTTTTCTAAATAGCTGGCTACGATATCTTTTGTCTTTTGTAAGATATGAGGTCCACCCTTATGCGCCTCAGTTGGCATTTCATGCGATTCAACAAGTTGGCCTTCTTGGTCAATCAAACCATATTTGATATTGGTTCCACCGATATCAATTGCAACGTAGTGTGTCATAAATACCTCCTTATGGATTAGAGGAAGCGCTCCTTGGTTTCACGAATCAATTGAGCAGCTGCTTCTACAACTGGACGATCTTCTTCAGTTACTGGTGTCAATGGTGAACGAACTGAACCAATGTTCAAGCCTTCATTGATTTTCAAGACTTCTTTAATCACACCGTACATATTTCCATGTGCAGCAGTCAATTTACCAATGATTGCATTGATAGCGTATTGCAATTCACGCGCTGTTTCCAAATCTTTCTCAGCAATCAACTCATTGAGTTTCAAGAAGAGTTCTGGCATCGCGCCGTAAGTACCACCAATACCAGCTTTGGCACCCATGAGTCGTCCACCTAGGAACTGTTCATCTGGACCATTGAATACGATGTGGTCTTCTCCACCAAGGCTGACAAAGGTTTGGATATCTTGAACTGGCATAGAAGAGTTCTTAACACCGATAACACGAGGATTCTTCAACATTTCAGTGTAAAGGCTTGGAGTCAAAGCAACACCTGCTAATTGAGGAATGTTGTAGATAACATAGTCTGTGTTTGGAGCTGCAGCACTGATATCGTTCCAGTATTTGGCAACTGAGTACTCAGGCAAGCGGAAGTAAATCGGTGGAATTGTTGCAATGGCATCTACACCCAAGCTTTCCGCGTGGCGAGCAAGCTCCATACTATCTTTGGTATTGTTGCAAGCTACGTGAGCAATGATGGTCAATTTGCCCTTGGCAACTGCCATGACTTCTTCAAAAATCAACTTGCGGTCTGCAACACTTTGGTAAATACATTCACCAGAAGAACCATTGACATAGAGACCTTGAACTCCCTTATCAATGAAGTATTGAACCAAGGCACGCGTACGCTCTGGACTGACTTCTCCTTGATCATCATAACATGCGTAGAAGGCTGGAATGACACCTTCGTATTTTTTCAAATCTGACATAGATTTTCTCCTAAGATTTCTTTTTTCTGCTAAGAGCAGTTCTATTTTTTACAAGTTTAGTATACACCTTGTGAAAATCGCTTTCAATATCTTGTATACACTTAGATTTTAGTTTCTACTTGTATTTTAGAAACTGTAACGATTGAAAGTAGTTTCAGAAACAAGCCATCCTACTGGTATTTGGCGAAAATTTTCTCCATCAATCCTGCTTGGAGAAAGACTAGCAAACCAAAACCAAAGAGGATAAAGGCCGATCCGCCCAAAAGGAGAGTGAAGGCGGATAGATAAAGAACCATCACTATGAGAAAGAGAATGGCTAACATGAGGAAGAACCAAGGAAAGTTAAAACTTGCCAAGATAAGCCCTTTTTGCAGCACTTCTTTCCAAGACAAATCATAGCGTGCAGCGATGGGATAACTAGCCAACATCACCAGAGTGAGGAAGATGAGAATCCCCAAACATATAGCTTTCACAATCTGGAAAGGCAAAGCAGTCTGTCCCCAGAAGAGATAGAGGTCTAGAAGGCTTAATGACACAATGCCCAACTCTAACAGACCTAACTGAAGCCCCAGTTTCAGATTTTGCTTGAAAGCTCTTAGATAAGTTCTAAAGACTGGTACCCGTCTGCTTCTCTTAATCTCAAACATGGTTTCATAGAGGCTGATTTTCGCCACTCCAATCGTCACGATGGGCAAACAAGAGACGACAAAAAGAAGATTGACTGTCACGATATCCAAGACCTTCTCACTGAAACGCATGAGAAAATTATCTGTATCAAATGCTGCCTTGATAAGGCTTACTCCTTTTTGTGCCATGTTTGCTCCTCCTGGTTCTTTTAATCAATCAAAATTTTAAAGAGATATTTGCGAACCTTTTCTTCCATCCCTGCGTAGCCATTTGGCTGGTGTGGTTCTCCTGGGAAGAAAATTGCAAAATTGTGATAGCCCAACAAGAGTGGGTATTTTTCATGACAATGGACAAAGCCAATGTCGCTCGCTTCGTCGAATGCTACCGCTTCGTCTTTGATACGTGAACCGTAGCTCGAATATTCATGTCCTTCTACCAGCAAATGCAAGTCTGCATAGTTCTTATGATGCTCAAATTGATCATTTTCAGCTTGATTGAGGACATTTTCCTGAACAACTAGAAAGACCTTGTCCCCGTCAATCTCATACTTACCGAGTTCGAAAGAATCCTTACGGTGCTGATAGAGATAGTCGATAGCCTTGTCTAGATTTGGATGGATTCCCTTGTAAAAGGCGATGTTTTTCAAATCGTCAAAAATCATACTGTTTCCTTCGTTTCTGATAGTTAACTAAAATCATAAATTAAGTTGATAAGTGTCTGACAAAACTTCACGAAGTAACTGCATACTCTCCATTTTGTAGACACTTATAACTCTGTATTCTCTTATACTCAATGAAAATCGAAGAACAAACTAGAAAGCTAACCGCAGGCAATACTTAAGTATGGCAAGGTGATGCTGATGTAGTTTAAACTCGATTTTCGCAGAGCATTATCCTTTAACAGCTCCCATAGTGATCCCTTGAGTGAAGGATTTTTGGAAGACAAGGAAGACGGTTACGATTGGTACGGCTGG
>CAJZDE010000173.1:0-3690 GCA_915063165.1 uncultured Streptococcus sp. | reverse complement strand
AACCAGGTCTTAAGAAAGCTCGTAAAGCATCACAATTTAGTAAACGTTAATTCGAAGGAATTACTATACTTACAAAGAGCACCTTTCGAGGTGTTCTTTTTTATATTTTCATATTAAATTGGTGTAATCTGACAAAGTCAGTTGCCTCAGAACGTTAATCAATAAGATACTATCAACGTTTCAAAGCACTTCATGGTTCACACCATGGGGTGTTTTTTGATGATTTTTAGCAAAATTCACACTATTGTTTCTTTGCATTCAACTCAAATCCTTCTGGTCAAATTATTAACAAATCTTCAAGAGGAGTGATTGGTGAAATAGGCTGTTTGAGGCTTTTATGCTATACTAGTTTTAATGACAAACTTCTATTTCTAATGCAACAAAAGATCCGTAATTTGTTTTTAATTAAGGAGTTTTGGATTGTAAGAGGGAGATGATATATCTGAAGGAGCATCATTATGAAAAAACGTGCCTTGATTTTGCTGGTTTTGTCCCTTGTAGTATTTGGAGGCGGAGCATGGCTAGCACAAGAAACGAATCTATTTCTAAGCCCACGGGCTAAGCAGTTGGCTTATCTAAAGGAGCATGAAGAAGAGATTAAGGAGTTTGTAAAATCTTTAAATCCTAAAGTCGAATCGGTTCAAATTGATTGGCATGAAACCAAGTGGGAAAAAGTGGGAAATGGAACTCCGCAAGGCGGAGGGGAAGTTGTGAGTGTATTTGGTGAATTTAATAATATAGAAGAGTCGGATTGGAGTGTCATGTTTGAAATTGAAAAAGAAAAAGTAATTTTTGATTCTATGACATTAAGTGGTCCGTTACGTGTAGGAGGAAGAGGTTTTGATGAATAGTAATACAAAAGATTAGGATAGTTTCGTCCATCACCCATTCTCTATAGCCTTACAATACTTATCAAAAGTATTTTTTTTTACATTCATGATATAATATACTTAGATTCCACTATATAGGAGGAAAGAAATGAAAAACCGTACTTTACTTTGGCTAGTTTTAGCTCTTGTAGTATTTGGAGGAGGCGCATGGATGGCACAGGAAACAAATCTATTTGGAGGAGTATTTCTTAGTCCGCGAGCCAAGCAGTTGGCTTATTTAAAGGAGCATGAAGAGGAGATTAAGGATTTTGTAAAATCTCAAAATCCAAAGATAGAATCTGTTCAAATAAATTGGCATGAAACTAAGTGGGAAAAAGTTGGAAATGGAACTCCACAAGGTGGAGGGGAAGTTGTGAGTATATTTGGTGAATTTAATAATCTAAAAGAATCAGACTGGAATGTCATAATAGAAATTAAAGAAGGAAAAGTTGATTTGGAAAGCATGGGTATCAGCAATGGTATAAGATTAGGAGATGAACTTTTTGACAAACAGTAACTTAAAAACCTTTGATAATTTTTATGCAGATTTAGCACAATCTTCTTACCGTGGGAGGCCGATTAGATTTCCTTATGAATCATTAAGTGAGAAAAATAAGGCGAAATTAGATTCGGGAACTTCAATCCCTTTTGATTTTTCCCAAGATGTTGTTTATAAGAAAGAAATCACCCCCGGAGGTAAGAACCTTCCTCATAATGGGAAGGTCTACTTGCAACCAGATCCTGATTTACACGATGTTTATAAAATCACAACAGTTCCTGTTCCTGATACGAACGGTATGAGACAGGAACCTCACAAGACCAAACTCTACCAAAAAGGACTCTTAACTGATGAGAAAGCTGGTTTTAATGCCTACTACTTAACGGATACGCCAACCTTGAATAAAGACACTAAGAAAACCTATATGACCATCCGTGGAAGTGATGCCATCAGTTATGAAAATTGGAACGACTGGGTTGACAACGATGCTCAGTTTGCGCTCAACCATATTCATACGCCACAAGCCAAGTTAGCGACAGTAGGAATGAAAGCTAAAATCGCTGAGATGCGCGAAAAGGCTCCAAATGCTACGATGGACATCACAGGTCACTCCTTAGGGACCATTGTCTCTGCGCAAGGAGTAGCTGGCCTTACTGATCAAGAACTGGAGAAAATCGGCAAAGTCGTCCTCTTTGACGGCCCAGACACGACAAAGAGCTTAAAGAAAATGGGTCTCAGCGATGAGAAAATCAAAAAGATTAGCGAAAAAATCGAGTACTATGTCAATCCTTTTGATGTCGTGGGGATGCTTAATCGTGAGCATACCATTACCAAATTACCTGGGGACTCCGATGAATCACTTAAGAAACCCGTCGGTAAAGTCAATGTCCTGGTCCCCTTGCATTATACCCAGATTACTGATCCGGAAAGCTCCCATGACTTTGGTGTTTTCCAATCGGATGGAAAGGGAAATTTATTGACTGCGTCTGAGGATTTTCACCCAGAATTGCTCAGGGCAGGTGAAAAGCTGGCTAGACTGATAGCGACAACGTTGGATTCCCTCCGGGCTTTAGGAGTCGATGAAAATGTAGCCTCAAATGTTTTAAATGCCATTATGAGGGGTGAGTTTAAAATAAAGGCAGCTATTGGTTATGCCGTTTACGAGAATTTTACAACTGAATATAGTAAGATCGTCGAAGAAGCTCGTCAGGAATCTATAAAGTGGGATCGAGAAGCTATTCCTCGTTATCAGGAACAACTGAGAAATGGTAATCTTACAGGAGAAAAGAGGATTTTGGTCCGAGCTCAGTTGCTTCAGACAGCAGCCCAGTTGGCAAATTTTGACATGGAAGACAAAGTTAAATCTGTGAAAACCTTACTTTCAGATGCTAAGGAAGATATTCAAAACATGATAAAAGAAACAAGACAGACAGCGTTTGACATGGTTGGATATTTGTCAAGTTCAGAAGTTACAAATCTACTTTCTGGTTTTGACACAACAAGCTTTTGGGATGAAGGCGTTGCAAGTGACACGAAGACAGCAGCAACATCCTTCCTGACACAAATCGAGCAACTGGGGGAAAGCCTGGTTAAAGCTAGTGGTTCCTTTGAAACCATAGATACAGATAGTGCTGAAGATTTTAACAATCTATTGGCGGATGTAAAACAAACATGGAGGGGAAAAAATGTTAGTCCTAACGGATGAGGATACTTTAATTACAAGAGAGCAACTCGACAGTGGCTTCAAAGAAAGAATGAAGGAACAAGAACGCCAAGCAGTCAGGGCCTTAGTAACTGCAAAAGAACTGTCAATCCTTGCTAAAGGAGTGGAGTTAGCTAAAAAGTTGCAAGAAGCAGCTTCAGATATGCAAGAGTACGCTTCTAAGACTTATGTAAACAATATTAAGGGTGGATTTGAGGGCAAGGCCGCTGATGCTGCCGAAACTTACTTGACCCAGACCATGCAACCCCCTACTTTACAAAGTCCGATCAAAAACTAGGAGAAAACTTGTGATGGATAAAAAGGAACTTCAGAAACTAGAGGATGAGCATAATCGTAAATTACGAGACTTAGAGCGTTTGGAGATGGATTTGGATGATGATTTCCACAAGTTTAGTAGGGAGACGGATAATCTCCTAGAGGCGCTTTCTTATGCATGCAGAGACAGTAGTTTTGCTGAAATTCAACCATATATCTTTGAGATAGAGAACAATTTGGATAACTATCATCAACTTTACAAGAGTCGTATAGAGAATGTGTTGGAAGCTCGTCATCAAGAGAATAAAAACTTTCATAGAAAGTTAGAAGAAAAGAACGTTTGA
>CAJZDE010000172.1:0-3694 GCA_915063165.1 uncultured Streptococcus sp. | reverse complement strand
TAAAAAACTTTTTAAAAAAGCTTGCAACCGTTTTCTATTTGTGCTATACTAGGCTCATAAAAGAAAACGTTTGCGTTTTCTAAATAAATTATACTGTTATTCTTTAGGAGGAATACACTATGTCATCTAAATTCATGAAGAGCGCTGCTGTGCTCGGAACTGCTACTCTCGCTAGCTTGCTCTTGGTAGCTTGCGGAAGCAAATCTGCTGACAAAGCAGCTGATACTAGCTCTTCAGAAGCACAAGAAATCACTTTCTACGTTGAAGACCAATATAAAGACTTCGCTGAATCAGCTGCAAAAGCTTACGAAAAAGAATCTGGCGTAAAAGTTACGATCAAAACAGGAGACCAAATGGGTGGTCTTGATAACCTTTCACTTGACAACCAATCTGGTAAAGCTCCTGATGTTATGATGGCTCCATACGACCGTGTAGGTAGCCTTGGTACTGACGGACAACTTTCAGAAGTAACTCTTAGTGATGGTGCGAAAACAGACGATACTACTAAATCTCTTGTAACTGTTGGTGGTAAAGTCTATGGTGCTCCAGCCGTTATCGAGTCTCTCGTAATGTACTACAACAAAGACTTGCTAAAAGAAGCTCCAAAAACTTTTGCTGATTTGGAAAACCTTGCTAAAGATAGCAAATATGCCTTCGCTGGTGAAGATGGCAAAACTACTGCCTTCCTAGCTGACTGGACAAACTTCTACTACGCATACGGACTCCTTGCTGGTAACGGTGGTTATGTATTCGGTCAAAATGGTAAAGATCCTAAAGATATCGGTCTTGCAAACGACGGAGCAATCAAAGGTATCGAATATGCTAAATCTTGGTACGAAAAATGGCCTAAAGGTATGCAAGATACTGAAGGTGCTGGTAACTTGATTCAAACTCAATTCCAAGAAGGTAAAACAGCTGCTATCATAGATGGCCCTTGGAAAGCTCAATCCTTTAAAGATGCTAAAGTAAACTACGGTGTTGCGACTATCCCAACTCTTCCAAACGGTAAAGATTACGCAGCATTCGGTGGTGGTAAAGCTTGGATCATCCCATCAAGCACTAAGAACCTTGAAGGCGCTCAAAAATTTGTAGACTTCCTAGTTTCAACTGAACAACAAAAAGCATTCTACGATGCAACCAACGAAATCCCAGCTAACACTGAGGCTCGTACTTATGCTGAAGGCAAAAACGATGAGTTGACTACAGCTGTTATCAAACAGTTCAAGAACGCTCAACCAATGCCAAACATCTCACAAATGTCAACAGTTTGGGATCCAGCGAAAACTATGCTCTTTGATGCTGTAAGTGGTAAGAAAGATGCGAAAACAGCTGCTAACGATGCTGTAACATTGATCAAGGAAACAATCCAACAAAAATTTGGTAACTAATTGAATTGTTCAAGGGGGGTGGAAGCAAAATCCCCCTTTGAATTTATAGATATGCTTCTTATCAGATGTACGTATCTTATGATTGAATCCGAGTTTAAACTCGCATCCTATGAAAGGAGTAATCATGGAAAAACAACAGCCTCGCAAAGCAGCCTTGCTGTCAATCATTCCTGGTTTAGGACAAATCTATAACAAACAAAAAGCTAAAGGATTTATTTTCCTTGGCATTACTGTTCTATTTGTTCTGTATTTTCTAACACTTGCAACCCCTGAATTAAGCAATTTGGTCACTCTTGGTGACAAACCTGGCCGTGATAATTCACTGTTCATGCTGATTCGTGGTGCTTTCCATTCTATCTTTGTTGTCGTTTACTTGCTCTTTTACATCTTTAATATTAAGGATGCACATACGACTGCTAAACGTATCAACAACGGTATTCCCGTAGCTCGTACCTTCAAGGACATGATTAAAGGCATTTATGAAAATGGATTCCCATACCTTTTAATCATCCCATCGTATGTAGCGATGACATTTGCAATTATCTTCCCTGTTATCGTAACCTTGATGATTGCCTTTACCAACTACGACTTCCAACACTTGCCACCAAACAAATTGTTGGACTGGGTTGGTTTGACGAACTTCACTAACATCTGGAGTTTGAGTACCTTCCGTTCAGCCTTTGGTTCCGTTCTTTCTTGGACCATTATCTGGGCTCTATCTGCTTCTACTTTGCAGATTGTCATTGGTATCTTTACTGCAATCATTGCCAACCAACCATTTATCAAAGGAAAACGTATCTTCGGTGTTATTTTCCTTCTTCCTTGGGCAGTTCCAGCCTTCATCACTATCTTGACATTCTCAAACATGTTTAATGATAGTGTTGGTGCCATCAACACCCAAGTCTTGCCTCTTTTGTCTAAGGTTCTTCCTTTCCTAGATGGAGCTCTTATCCCTTGGAAAACCGATCCGACTTGGACTAAGATTGCCTTGATTATGATGCAAGGTTGGCTAGGATTCCCATACATCTACGTTTTGACCTTGGGTATCTTGCAGTCTATTCCTAACGACCTCTACGAAGCGGCTTACATCGATGGTGCCAATGCTTGGCAAAAATTCCGCAACATCACTTTCCCAATGATCTTGGCTGTTGCAGCTCCAACATTGATCAGCCAATACACCTTCAACTTTAACAACTTCTCTATCATGTATCTCTTTAATGGTGGCGGACCTGGTAGCGTTGGTGGTGGAGCCGGTTCAACTGATATCTTGATTTCATGGATTTACCGTTTGACAACTGGTACAGCCCCACAATACTCTATGGCGGCAGCTGTTACCTTGATTATCTCCATCATTGTCATCTCTATCTCTATGATTGCATTCAAGAAACTACACGCATTTGATATGGAGGACGTCTAAGATGAATAACTCAATCAAACTCAAACGTAGACTGACTCAAACCCTCACTTACCTCTACTTGATTGGCTTATCAATCGTCATTATCTATCCACTTTTGATCACCATTATGTCAGCCTTCAAGTCTGGTAACGTGGTAGCCTTTAAACTAGATGGTAACGTCGATTTTAGTTTTGATAACTTTAAAGGACTCTTCACTGAAACCTTATACGGCACTTGGTATCTCAATACCTTGCTCATCGCCTTGATTACCATGGCTGTCCAAACAAGCATCATCGTACTTGCTGGTTATGCCTACAGCCGATACAACTTCTTGGCTCGTAAACAAAGTTTGGTCTTCTTCTTGATTATCCAAATGGTGCCAACCATGGCCGCATTGACCGCCTTCTTCGTTATGGCGCTTATGTTGAACGCCCTTAACCATAGCTGGTTCCTCATCTTCCTCTACGTCGGTGGAGGTATTCCGATGAATGCTTGGCTCATGAAAGGTTACTTCGATACCGTGCCAATGTCTCTTGATGAATCAGCAAAACTTGATGGTGCAGGACACTTCCGCCGCTTCTGGCAAATCGTCCTCCCTCTTGTTCGCCCAATGGTTGCGGTACAAGCCCTCTGGGCCTTCATGGGACCTTTCGGAGACTATATCCTCTCTAGTTTCTTGCTTCGTGAGAAAGAATACTTTACAGTTGCCGTTGGTCTCCAAACCTTCGTTAACAATGCGAAGAACTTGAAGATTGCCTACTTCTCAGCAGGTGCTATCCTCATCGCTCTTCCAATCTGTACACTCTTCTTCTTCTTACAAAAGAACTTTGTTTCAGGACTTACAAGTGGTGGCGACAAGGGATAATTTATCCCCGCCACCCTTTTTTCATTTTGGAGCTTGTGGCTAAAG
>CAJZDE010000171.1:0-3755 GCA_915063165.1 uncultured Streptococcus sp. | reverse complement strand
AGGAATGACTTAAAAAATGAAAGTTATTTTCTTTCTATTATGATTACATGGCAAGTACTATATCTCTTTCGCTTAATGCTAAATACTCTATCTCTTGTTACTATCCTTGATTTTGGTTGCTACAAGGATAATCAAAATAATGAACTCCTTTCTTTTAAAATCCCTAGTTTTACAAATGAAAAAAAAGATCCATTTTTTAATGAAATTATTCAAAGCAAGGATAAAGACATAGGTTCATTCCTGGATTATTTTTTTAATAAAACTTGGAAAACACATCTACCATTTTAATATAAAGTCTGATTTAAAAAATGGAAAAGTATTGCTACAGCAACGTTTCCCTATTTTTTAAGTCTTCAACCCTTGAAGACTTAAAAAACAAAATACAAACTAAAAAAATTTAAATCTAATAGAAAGAAATAAACGGGACTATTTATGAATTTATTTATTCCAGACGAAGTGATTCGGCAATTTCAATCACTAATATCAGATACTGTTAAGAAAGAACTGGATAAATTTTTGGATATTAATGAAAATACCAATCAATTTTTAAATAAAAAGCAGACTTGTGAATATTTGAATATATCCAACAATACTTTAGACAACTGGATTAAGCAAGGCTTACCTTGCATTAAGGTTGGAAAAACTGTTCGCTTTAGCAAAACAGAAATCAATCGCTGGTTACAAAAGCAGTAGAAATTCTATGGTCATTTGTTATAATGTAACCATGGTATTTTCTAGCTCAATTCAAAAGGAGAATACTATGTCTATTACAAAAACTAAAAACGGAACCTATCGCTTACGTGTTTATATTCGTGAGGAGGTTAAATCTTCGCTAGGTATTGATAAGAAAGTGATTGAAAAACGGTTCAAATCAAGGGATGAAGCAAAAAGATACGAACGAGAACTTCAAAATAAGATTGATAAAATTCTTAGTGGCGGATCTGCTTCATTAGAGAATAGCGGTTCTATTCTCTTTTCGGATTTCTATCAAAACGTTTGGTGGCAATCTTACAAAGCAGGTCAAACTACTTCTGCTGCCAAACCACCATCTCAAGCAACTATAGTTGGAACAGAAATTGCTTTTAGAAAACACATCTTACCCTTACTTGGGAATTATTCAATAGACTTTCTTAATCAAAATAAGCAAGTTGTGCTAAATCTATTGACTCAAAAGGCTGAAGAATATGCAAATTTCAAAGTTATCAGGAGCTACGTTAACTCTATCTTTGACTGGGCAGAAGAATTAGAGTATATCGAAACTAATCGTCTCTCTAAAACCATTAGCCGTATCAAAGCAACTAAGAAAATCAAGCTACAGGAATCTAAAAAAGATGAAGATTTATATCTATCTCAAGAAGAACTTCAAGCATGGTTTACAGCTTTTGAAAAGGATTTAGAGACTGAAAAAATTCTATTCAAAGACTATGTTTTGTTCTATACTACCTTCTTTTTAGGAGATAGAAAGTCAGAGAGCTACGCTTTGCAATGGAAACATATTGATTTCAAAAATCAACAAATTCAATTGGTTCAAGCCTTAGATCGATATAAAAATCGAAAGTCAACTAAAGGGAATAAAAAGACGATTTTTTCGATTCCACAAGAACTTACCGACTTGTTAAATTCTTGGAAGAAGCAACAAAAATCTGAACTGGCTTCATTTAACATCATGCAGACTCCAGAACAGTATGTGTTTACGTACATTGATACAAAGGGAAATGTAAACAGTTGTCTCCATGCTGATTACCTTAACAACAAGATGAAATCTGTTAAGCGTCGTCATCCAGATCTTGCACATGCAACCCCTCATAAATTACGACATACAGGAGCCACACTCGCTAAACAGGCAGGAACCCCTATGGAAGATATTTCTGAAGCACTCACTCACAGTGATACAATTACAACTAAGACTTATGTCAACACTTCAAATGTAATTCCAATGGCTGTTGGAGAAATTGCCTTTCGTAATCTTAAAAAATAATAGTGTGAATTTGGTGTGAAAAGTGGTGTGAATTTTGCTAAAAATAATCAAAAAAACACCCCATGGTGTGAACCATGAAGTGCTTCGAAACGTTGATATAATCGTATTGATTAACGTTTTGAGAATTGTGATGCTTTACGAGCTTTCTTAAGACCTGGTTTCTTACGCTCAACTTTACGTGAGTCACGTGTAAGAAGTCCTGCGCGTTTCAATGAATCACGGAAGTCTGGGTCTACTTGAAGAAGGGCACGAGCGATACCGTGACGGATAGCTCCTGATTGACCAGCGTATCCACCACCTACAACGTTAACGAAAACGTCGTATGAACCTACAGTTGAAGTAACTGCGAATGGTTGGTTGATAACAAGACGAAGGTCAGCGTGTGGGATGTACTCTTCAACATCTTTTTTGTTAACAGTGATTTTACCAGTTCCTGGAACAAGGCGAACGCGTGCAACAGCGTTTTTACGACGTCCAGTACCTGCATATTGTGCTTGTGACATAGCTTATTTGTTCCTTTCCTTAGATAAGTCCTGAAATATCAAGAACTTCTGGTTGTTGTGCAGCGTGAGTGTGCTCAGCTCCAACGAATACTTTCAATTTCATGCCTTGAGCGCGGCCAAGAGTATTGTGTGGAAGCATACCTTTAACTGATTTTTCGATCAAACGTACTGCATTTTTAGAACGAAGTTCACCAGCAGAGATTTGTTTCAATCCACCTGGGTGGTTTGAGTGAGTGTAGTAGATCTTATCAGTTGCTTTTTTACCAGTCAATTTAACTTTTTCAGCATTGATAACGATTACGAAGTCACCTGTATCAGTGTGTGGTGTGAATGTTGGTTTGTTTTTTCCGCGAAGTACGCTAGCAACAACTGCTGAAAGGCGTCCAAGAGGTACATCAGTTGCGTCAACAACGTACCATTTGCGTTCTACTTGGCCTGGTTTAGCCATGAATGTAGTTTTGTTCATGATTTCTCCTATATGAATATCGTTTTTGTTTACAGGGCGGATGTTCCGGTCCGCGGGGTATTTGAAAGGTTCCGGGGCCTTACAAATGGGGTAAACAATACCGTCTACTATCATACCAAATTTCACTACTAAAAGTCAATAGATATGAAAAATAATTTTCCCGATTTGACCTTTAAAATATCACAAAAACCTCGTGAAAACGAGGTTTCTATTGCTATTTATAAGCCAAGGCACGTTTAAAGCTTTTCCATAGACCTAAGTCATCTGTCTGAAGGACTAGGCTGGCATACATGCGTCCGATAAAGGCTGTTGCAGTGACTGCAAAAACGACTGTAATCGCTAGTGAAATCCAAGCTTCTAAATCACTTGCATACCCATTGATGGCTCTAAACGGCATAAAGAAGGTTGAAATAAAGGGAATATAAGACCCAATTTTCAGAACTAAATTATCCCCAGCAGCACCTAGAGAAGTCACACCGACAAATCCTGCTATAATCAAGATCATCAATGGTGACAAGGCCTTTCCTGAATCCTCAGGGCGAGAAACCATAGAGCCTAGAAAGGCTGCTAAAACAACGTACATAAAGAGGCTAACCAAGACAAACAATAAGGTATTGAGCGAGAAGGCCTCTCCTATATGGTTTAAAATACCAGATTGTGCCAAGATTGGTAGGTCTTTAAAGAGCAGAATGGCAGCCAGCCCACCCACGACGTAAATGCCAATATGGGTCAAAATCACAAGAAGCAGAGCCAGCATGCGAGCGTAGAAATAATGACTAGCTCGGATACTAGAGAAGACCACCTCCAT
>CAJZDE010000170.1:0-3799 GCA_915063165.1 uncultured Streptococcus sp. | reverse complement strand
ACTATTAACCAGTTAATTAATAGAGAGGAGTTTCTGCAATTTAGAAATGAATTGCAAATAGAAATATTAAAAAAGAAAGTGAGTTTCAATGAAAATTAATAAAAAATACCTTGCTGGTTCTGCGGCAGCTTTAATTTTAAGTGTCTGTTCTTACGAGTTGGGACTGTATCAAGCTAGAACAGTCAAAGAAAATAATCGTGTTTCCTATATAGATGGAAAACAGGCGGCACAAAAAACGGAGAATCTGACTCCTAATGAGGTTAGCAAGAAAGAAGGCATCAATGCGGAGCAAATCGTCATCAAGATAACAGACCAGGGCTATGTCACTTCGCATGGCGACCACTATCATTACTATAATGGCAAAGTCCCTTATGACGCTATCATCAGTGAAGAGTTGCTGATGAAGGATCCAAACTACCAGCTCAAGGACGAGGATATTGTCAGTGAAATCAAGGGCGGTTATGTGATCAAGGTAGATGGAAAATACTATGTTTACCTTAATGACGCATCCCATGCGGATAATGTCCGTACGAAAGAAGAAATCAATCGACAAAAACAAGAACATAGTCAGCATCGTGAAGGAGGGACTTCAGCAAACGATGGTGCGGTAGCCTTGGCACGTTCACAGGGACGCTACACCACAGATGATGGTTATATCTTTAATGCCTCTGATATCATAGAAGATACAGGTGATGCCTATATCGTTCCTCATGGCAATCACTTCCACTATATTCCTAAGAGTGACTTGTCTGCCAGCGAATTGGCTGCTGCAGAAGCCTTTCTATCTGGTAGAAGGGGTCAATCAAATACGCCTACTTATCGCCGTACTAATAACAACAGTGCTAGCAGCGATGTAGATAGATGGACTCCATCCTATAATAATCAAGGCAACATCTATAACAATCAAAGCAACAGCTATACGAACACGAACACAGCTAACAACAGTAGCGACGATAACCAAGCAAGTCAAAGTGATAAGGATATTGATGGCCTTCTGAAACAACTTTATGCCTTGCCACTCAGCCAACGACACGTAGAATCTGATGGCCTTGTCTTTGACCCAGCACAGATTACAAGTCGAACAGCTAGAGGAGTTGCTGTGCCTCATGGGAACCATTACCATTTCATCCCTTATTCACAGATGTCTGAATTGGAAGAACGAATCGCTCGTATTATTCCTCTACAGTACAGTTCGAACCATAGGGTGCCGGATTCAAGACCAGAACAACCAAGTCCACAACCGACTCCGGAACCTAGTCCAAGCCCGCAACCTGCACCAAAACCTCAACCATCTCCAAGCAATCCAATTGACGAAAAATTGGTTAAACAGGTGATTCAAAAAGTAGATGATGGTTATGTATTTGAGGAGAATGGAACATCTCGTTATATTCCTGCCAAGGAATTATCAGCTGAAACTACTGCAGCCATTGATAGTAAGCTAGCCAAGCAAGAAAGTTTAGCTCATAAGCTCGGGGCTAAGAAAACCAATCTCCCATCTGCTAATCGAGGATTTTACAATAAGGCTTATGATTTATTAGCAACAGTTCATCAAGACTTACTTGATAATAAAGGTCGTAAAGCTGATTTTGACACTTTGGATAAACTGTTGGAACGTTTAAATGACGAAAGCAGTGATAAAGTCAAGTTGGTGGATGATATCTTGGCCTTTCTAGCACCGATTCGTCATCCAGAACGTTTAGGAAAACCAAATGCGCAAATTGCCTACACTGATGATGAGATTCAGGTAGCCAAGTTGGCAGGCAAGTATACAACAGAAGATGGCTATATCTTTGATCCCCGTGATATCACCAGTGATGAGGGGGATGCCTATGTAACTCCACATATGACCCATAGCCATTGGATTAAAAAAGATAGTTTGTCTGAAGCCGAAAGAGCGGCAGCCCAGGCTTATGCTAAAGAGAAAGGTTTGACTCCACCTTCAACAGACCATCAGAATCCAGGAAATACGGAGGCTAAAGGAGCAGAAGCTATCTACAACCGCGTGAAAGCAGCTAAGAAGGTGCCGCTTGATCGTATGCCTTACAATCTCCAACATACCGTGGAAGTTAAAAACGGTAGTTTAATCATTCCTCATTATGATCATTACCATAACATCAAATTTGAGTGGTTTGACGAAGGACTTTATGAGGCACCTAAGGGGTATAGTCTAGAAGATCTCTTTGCGACTGTCAAGTACTATGTTGAACATCCAAACGAACGTCCGCATTCAGATAGTGGTTGGGGCAATGCAAGTGACCATGTTCAAAGAAACCAAAATGGTCAAGCTGATACCAATCAAACGGAAAAACCATCAGAGGAGAAACCTCGGACAGACAAACCTGAGGAAGAAAAGCCACGCGAAGAGAAGCCTCAAAGTGAGAAACCAGAATCTCCAAAACCAACTGAGGAGCCGGAAGAAGAATCACCAGAGGAACCAGAAGAACCTCAGGTCGAGACTGAAAAGGTTGAAGCGAAGTTGAGAGAGGATGAAGAGCTACTTGCAAAGATCCAAGACCCCATTATCAAGTCCAATGCCAAAGAAACTCTCACTGGCTTAAAAAACAACCTGCTATTTGGTGCTCAGGATAACAATACCATTATGGCTGATGCTGAAAAGTTGTTGGCTTTATTAAAGGAGAGCAAGTAAAGGTAGAAGCATTTTCTAGATCCTAAAAACAGGATAGGAGAACTAGAAAAGTTAAAATCGAAAATGAGAACAGAATGTAAGTTCTAGTTCTCATTTTTTTCATGAAAATATGCAAAATATCTTGACATATAGTGTAAATAAAGATAAACTATTTACTAGTTAATTAAATGGTTAAATACTAGTTAAGGAGTAATGATGAAAAAAAGAACGATCCTATTATTGATGGCCAGTTTGTTGGCTCTGGTCTTAGGAGCATGTAGTCAAAAAGAAAAACAAGAAGCAAAAGGAATGAAGATTGTAACAAGTTTTTACCCAATCTATGCCATGGTCAAAGAGGTATCGGGGGACTTGAATGATGTACGGATGATTCAGTCAAGTAGTGGGATTCACTCCTTTGAACCTTCAGCAAATGACATTGCTGCTATTTATGACGCGGATGTCTTTGTCTACCACTCGCATACACTGGAGTCTTGGGCGGGAAGTCTGGATCCAAATTTGAAAAAATCAAAAGTTAAAGTTTTAGAAGCGTCTGAAGGGATGACCTTGGAACGTGTACCAGGTTTAGAAGATGTAGAAGCTGGTGATGGGATCGATGAAAAAACACTTTACGACCCGCACACTTGGTTAGATCCTGAAAAAGCAGGCGAAGAAGCGCAGATTATTGCGGATAAACTTTCGGAGCTTGATAGTGCCAATAAGGAAACTTATCAAAAGAATGCCAAAGACTTTATCGCTAAAGCTCAAGAATTAAGCAAGAAATACCAACCTATTTTTGAAAAAGCGAGTCAAAAGACTTTTGTTACGCAACACACAGCCTTTTCTTATCTCGCTAAACGCTTTGGTTTGAAACAACTTGGTATAGCAGGGATTTCCCCCGAACAAGAGCCAAGTCCGAGACAACTAACAGAAATTCAAGAATTCGTTAAGACCTATAAGGTTAAAACCATCTTTACTGAGAGCAATGCTTCTTCTAAAGTCGCTGAGACTTTGGTCAAATCAACAGGAGTTAGCCTAAAGACCCTCAATCCTTTAGAAGCAGATCCTGAAAATGACAAAACTTACTTAGAAAATCTAGAAGAAAACATGAATGTTCTTGCAGAAGAATTAAAATGAGGAGATTATGAAAATGAAGAAAAAGTATCTTGCGGCGGG
>CAJZDE010000169.1:0-3809 GCA_915063165.1 uncultured Streptococcus sp. | reverse complement strand
TTTTAGTATTATAGGCACCATAAGTCCTCATGATTATTTTTCAAAATTACGTCTCATTTCAATAATATTTTTAGATTCAATTATCATTTTTGCTATATCTCTGAATAATAGTCTTGGTGGGCCCCAAGTTTTATCTATGCTTGGACTAGCGTTTTTATTTTACTTGAGCGGCAAAATTAATCCCAAAATAAATAGTCTCTTGATGTCTTCACTTCCTAGCGATCTTTTAGCAAGAAGTGGTGCATTGTTATCTTTGCTTTTCATGTTGGCTATGCCAATTGGAAATATCATTTTTACTATTTTTAGTTTGTTTGCTATTCAATCAGCTTGGCTTTTATACTTAATCTGCGCTTTTGTAGTTTTATTATTAACATTTAAATTGACCAATGAGAAAAAATAGATTTACTCCTTACTTATTAGATTTCAAATTCGATTTAGAAAGTGCCTCGCAAATCTCATCATGCACTGTTATTCCATCTTATGGAACACTGGTTTCCCCTTTCAAAGAGAACTCAAAACGAGTTAAGTTTTCTTTGACAATTGTATAGAAATACGTTAATCCAAAGTGACTCCTCTTACTTTTGTCAAAAGAGGAAAAAAGTGCTACAATAAGATGAATAAATTTAAAGAGGTATTATCATGTCTAAGATTCTAGTATTTGGTCACCAAAATCCAGACTCAGATGCCATCGGGTCATCTGTAGCCTTTGCTTATCTTGCAAAAGAGGCTTATGGATTGGACACAGAAGCAGTAGCACTTGGAACTCCAAATGAAGAAACAGCCTTCGTTTTGAACTATTTTGGTGTAGAAGCACCGCGTGTTATCACATCTGCTAAAGTAGAAGGTGCAGAGCAAGTTATCTTGACGGACCACAATGAATTCCAACAGTCAGTGTCAGATATCGCTGAAGTAGAAGTTTACGGTGTTGTAGACCACCACCGTGTGGCTAACTTTGAAACTGCAAGCCCACTTTACATGCGTTTGGAACCAGTTGGATCAGCTTCATCTATCGTTTACCGCATGTTCAAAGAACATGGTGTGGCAGTTCCTAAAGAAATCGCAGGATTGATGCTTTCAGGTTTGATTTCAGATACTCTTCTTTTGAAATCACCAACAACTCACCCATCTGATAAAGTCATTGCTCCTGAATTGGCAGAATTAGCAGGCGTTAACTTGGAAGAGTACGGTCTTGCAATGTTGAAGGCTGGTACAAACTTGGCTAGCAAGTCTGCTGAAGAATTGATTGACATCGATGCTAAGACTTTTGAACTCAACGGAAACAAGGTTCGTGTAGCTCAGGTAAACACAGTTGATATTGCTGAAGTCTTGGAACGCCAAGCAGAAATCGAAGCAGCAATGCAAGCAGCCAATGCGACAAACAGCTACTCTGACTTTGTCTTGATGATTACAGACATTGTCAACTCAAACTCAGAAATCCTTGCTCTTGGGTCAAACATGGACAAGGTCGAAGCAGCTTTCAACTTCAAACTTGAAAACAACCACGCTTTCCTTTCAGGTGCCGTTTCACGTAAGAAACAAGTGGTGCCTCAGTTGACTGAGAGCTTTAATGGGTAATTGTCTGAGTGATGGTTGAAATGAGGAAACGTTAGTTTCCTTATAGCTAAAGGGGTTTCGGCTCCTTTTTTTCTAGGAGAGAAAGATGTTAGAAAATGGGGATTTGATTTTTGTGAAGGACCTTTCAGATATGGGGCAAGCCATCCAGGCTTCTACGGGGTACTATAGTCATGTAGCCATCTTTTTGGATGGTTTCATCTACCATGCTAGTGGGCAAGCAGGTGTTATTTGTCAAGAACCAGTAGAATTTTTTGAACCGACTCATCTCTATGACCTTTATGTCTATCCAGAGCTGGAAGCTGACTTGGCAAAGGAAAGAGCTGGCAAACATTTAGGTGCACCCTATAATGCCTCTTTTTATCAAGATGGGCCTGGCTTTTACTGCTCCCAGTACATCGCTGAAATCCTACCGATTTTTGAGACTATTCCGATGCAATTTGGAGACGGGGAGCAGGAGATTAGTGATTTTTGGAGGGACTATTACCAGAAACTCGAACTTCCTGTGCCTTTGAACCAGCCGGGGACCAATCCCAGTCAGTTGGCAGCATCTCCTCTTTTAGAATGCAAAGAAAGGAATCTTCATGATTCAGATTTTTAATCCTTCTCGTTTGACTCGACAGCCATTTTTTATAGATTTGGTGGACTATCTGGACCAGCATGACGATGTGATTCTACGAGAAATCAAGGATCAGTTTCCAGATGTGGCAGTTGATAAACTCATAGAAGAATATATAAAGGCAGACTTGATCCTAAGGGAAAACAAACGCTATTCCCTCAATCTCCCTTTTCTAGAATCAATAGACAATCTAGTCCTTGACCAAGAAATTTTTGTCAGAGAGGACAGTCCAGTCTATCAAGCCTTGCTGGAGAAGATTTTTGAGACAGAATTGCGCAATCAAACCAATGCAGCTATTCTAGTTGAAAAGACGGACTTTGCAAGAGAAAAGATGACCCTATCCAACTATTTCTACAAGGTCAAGAATCAATATCCTTTGACAGAAAAACAGCAGGAACTCTATGATATTTTGGGAGATGTTAATCCTGAGTATGCTCTCAAGTATATGACGACTTTTTTACTGAAATTCCTCAAAAAGGATCAGCTGATACAGAAACGTCGTGATATTTTCGTTGAGAGTTTAGTCGTCTTGGACTATGTTGTGCAAAACGAAGAAGGGAAGTATGAGTTGGCTGTTGATTTCGACAAGGAACGGTTGACTTTCTATTTGTCTTAATGGCTTAATTTTGAGCTGATTGTTTGACTTTGCTAAAGAATAAGCATAAACTGAATGTAAGCGATAACGTTTATCGTATTAAAAGCAAAGGAGACAGAGCTATGTCACTTGAAAATAAATTGGATCAAGCAACTGGTGCTATCAAAGAAGGATTTGGTAAAGTTACTGGCGATAGCAAGACAGAAGCAGAAGGCACTGTAGAAAAAACAGTTGCGAAAGCAAAAGAAGTAGTTGAAGATGCTAAAGGTGCTGTAGAAGGTGCCGTTGAAGGTCTTAAAAACTCATTTAAGAAAGAAGACTAAAAAATCAAGGGAAATATTCCCTTGATTTTTTTATAGATAACGTTCTGCGATAGCTGCGTCTCCAGGATAGTCTTCTTTCTTTCCTTGTACGATCTGGTAACAATCAGCTCCTTTACCAGCAATAATTACGGCATCGAGTTCTTGATTTGTGATGGCCATGGCCGCCTTGATGGCTTCTTCACGATCGGCAATCTTTTCAACAGGATGACTGATATAGCTACTGATTTCTTCAGCAATGGCCATTGGATCTTCATAGTTGGGGTCATCAGCGGTGAGAAAGACTTGAATCTCGGGATGTTGATTGAGGAGGAGGCCAAAGTCTTTGCGACGACTTTCACCCTTGTTTCCAGTCGAACCGAGAACCAGAACAATCTTTCCAGTTTGATGGGTTTCAACAACAGAAATCAGTTTTTTCAGACTGTCGCCATTGTGAGCATAGTCTATGAAGACCTTGGCTCCATTTTTCTGAGTGAGAACTTCCATACGTCCAGGAACGCGGGTTGCAGCGATCCCTTTTTTGATATCTTCAAGACTGGCACCTAGACGAAGACAGGCAAGTCCTGCAGCAACTGCATTTTCTTGGTTAAAGTGGCCGATGAGTTGGATATCATAATCAGCAGCGAGTTTACCTGTAGCGGAAAAGCTAAAGGCTTTGGAGTTCTCGATTTGGTTACTTGACTGGCTACCATAGAAGTCATGT
>CAJZDE010000168.1:0-3846 GCA_915063165.1 uncultured Streptococcus sp. | reverse complement strand
CCCAGTCTTTCATCTTGTATTAAAGTTCTTCATCTGTCTTGCCATGTCGCGGTTTTGTTCGCGGAGTTTGACGGATTCGCGCTTGTCGTAAAAGTTATTTGTCAGTAGTTTTATCGTTTTCCCTGTAGACTCTAGTTTTCTTTTTGTGGATGGGTTTCAACCCACTGCTTGAAATCATTAAAAGATCGAATCTGTGTTTTCTCTCCAGTTGTTTCATCTGTGGCATAAAGTTCCATTACATCCTGACCTTCGGGCGCAAACCAATGAATTAAATCATTAAACCATTCCTCCTCATTGTATTGGTCTGGACGGAAATAGATTTTATTCATGTCTCTCATTTTTTTCGCAATTTCAGGATAAATCTTAGCAAAATTAGTACCTGAAACTTCTACATAATCACCTATTTTATACGATGGTATTATGTAGCCAGAAACATACTCCATACCATACTTTAATAGTGCGTTATTAATCTGATCCCCTATTCCACCTCTTACAAGGTCCATAGACCTATACATTGTTCCTCTCATATAAGTTCTAGTATCCTTCTGATCTAAAAGTAGATTAATCTCTTTTTCTGACATCTCTTTTTCAATTTTTCCTGACTCCAATGCTAGAATAAAATATTTGATTTTCTCCGGTTTCCCTTTTTCATACGAGTGCATACTAAAAGTTAGAAATTCTTTTCCGTTCCTTGTAAATTGTGCTCGAATTTGCTTAAGCCTATAAGTATTCTCTTGTCCTAACAAATCGTAGACATTGACTTCCTTACTAGTTATTTTAGATGGATCCTGCAAATTATAAATCTTGATTTTGAAATATTCCTCTTTACTAACTTTAGACGACGTTAAGCCATCCTCTTCAGTAAGAATATTATACTTGAAATCTGTTATATAATTCTGTCCATAATTGAAAAAACCATCATTTCTGCTAGTAACCAATACATATTTGTTTTGACTGAACAACTCTATTTGATCAACATTATAGTCTTCTTTATCATACTCTTTTTTTCGCCCACCTACTAAAAAGGCGAAAAGAACTACTAAAGTCAGAAGAAGTCCTCCAAGAAACATGAAAAATTTTTTATTGAGTTTCATTTGCTTACCACCAGTTTTTAATTCATCTAGTCATTTATTTTGATAGTCCTTGGAGTCATTCCGCTTTTTTCATCAATCTTTCACCAAAAGTGGTCATCCTCAAACCTCATCCTTTCCATTATAGCATAAATCAAAAATCAGAGTTGGATACCAAAAAAGACCGGTCGCCCAGTCTTTTATCTTGTATTAAAGTTGCTATGTCCTTTTTTTAACCCTAGCATTTTGACTATTTTATGCTGCCAAAAACCTCAATAATTCCTTTGAGAATTCATCTGCATATTGGAAAATGGAACCATGTCCAGCATTTGGATAGATAAGAAGTTTGCTTCCTTCTACCTTTTCATGCATAGCATAAGAATTTTCTGTTGGGACCTGCATATCCTTATCACCATTCACAATTAAGGTTGGTTGAGTGATATATTTCAGATCGTCTTGTGGAGCTTGGCCCCAAGCCTTGATTGCCTTGAGCTGCGTTAAGAAACCAGAAATTTTCATGTCTTTATCCTTAAATTGCTCAGTCCGCGCGCCCATACGATCTAAAACCTTCAAAGCTTCTACTTTACCTTGCTCATCATGATTGTAAAAAATATAGCGTTTTGGGTCAATACGCTCAAGGGCAGCTTTAAACATATATTTGAATGTTTTTCCGGTAACCTTATCCATTTCAAATCCACCTCGAGGACCAGTTCCTGCCAAAATAAGACAATTAACCAAATCAGAATCCATACGAACTATTTCTTGAGCAATCATGCCGCCCATAGATAGTCCTAAAAGGTTGATACGATTGTAACCTAAATCACTTATAATGGCGATGGTTTGCTCTGCCATGCCTGGGATAGTCGTTGCAACTTTTCCCTGACTTGCCCCAACACCTGGTAGGTCTAAGACAAGGACATGATGCTCTTTCGCAATCAAATCTAAAAGTTTTGGATCCCAATTGTCCAAGGTCGCAGCCAAGTGAACTAACATAACAAGCGGAAAGTCAGACTTACCCTTGCTAAGTTCACGATAGGCAATTTGATTGCCAGCAACAGAGATGTATTGATTTTTTGTTGTGATGTAAGACATAAACTTCTTTCTAATTATTCAAAGCTGAGAACTGTTTTCCCACGTGAACGTCCATTCGCAACCTTGTCGAGAGCAGCATTCACCTCATCAAACGGGTAAACTGTATCAATAGATGGTTTGATTTCAAGCTTACTGAAAATATCTGCCACTTCTTGTAATTGAGCACCATTACTTTCAACAAAGATAAAATGATAATGAACACCATACTTCTCAGCCATCTTATCAAACTTACGACCAGCAAGTCCTAGCAAGATTTGTTTCCATTTTGGCAAGTTCATACGTTTAGCAAAAGCACCATTTGGCATCGCTCGAAGAGAAACCAAGTGTCCACCTTTTTTCATGATAGACATTTGCTTCTCTATTTCAGAACCACCAAGTGTATCCAAAACATAGTCCACATCGCTGACAGTTTTTGTATAATCCTCCGTCTTGTAATCAATAAAGCGATCTGCCCCCAGTTTCAAGACACGCTCAGCGTTAGCAGCAGCACCATTCGTGATGACCTTCAAGCCTTTTGCTTTAGCAATAGGAATCGCCATGCCACCAACACCACCTGTACCTCCAGAGATGAAGATTGTTTTACCAGCTTGAGCTCCCATAAGCTCAAGAGCTTGCATAATAGTCAAAGCTGTCAAAGGTACCGCAGCGGCTTCTATGTCTGTCAAATATTCTGGAACTTTTGCCAAGGCTTCACTATCTACACCAACATATTCCGCAAAAGCTCCGATATGATCAAGTGGGAGGCGAGCAAAAACACGGTCGCCAAGTTTGAAGTTGCTGACACGGCTTCCAAGTTCTTCAATAACTCCAACAACTTCATTTCCAGCTGTTTGCGGCAATTTGTAAGGAACAATCATCTTAACTTCTCCTCGGGAAATCATATTGTCCAAAGGATTGACTCCCGCTGCAGTGACCTTAACCAAAACTTGATTATCTGTAATGATAGGCTTTGCTATTTCTGTTATCGTAAGGTTGATGTTCTTTTTATCGTATTTTGTATGTAGTGCTGCTTTCATTATAATCTCTTTTCTATCCTTTATCTTCTTTGCATCAAGTGCAAGACTGTATTTTTGTTTTTAAAACTAAGATTTTACAAGTCAGTTTCGAACTTGATTAGCTGTTTTATATAAATTATTGATGACATCATCTAATGTTTGATGACTTAGTGCTTTTTCTAGCTGAGCTTCTGTGCTAGCGAAAATTGGCGAGACCGCTTCTTGAATATTTTGTCCGACAGGACATTCTTGATTAGCGTTCTGATGCATTTGAAACAAACTAATATGCTTAACTTCTTGGGTCGCATAATAAATCTCAAGTAAACTCATCTTCTTAGGAGATTTGCCGAGTTGGTAGCCCGATTTACCTTGATGAGAAATAATTAAACCTGCATTTTTCAACAAGGTAATGACTTTTCGGATATAGCTAGAATTAGTTCCTACACTCGTCGCTAAGTTTTGCGAACTCAAAGTCTCCCTACTCTCACTAATCATTGTCAAGATATGCAAAGCCACTGAGAATTTTGTATCCATAGAAACTCCTTTTCCATAAACTTGTATCTGATACAAGAATAAGTATATCACCTGGATGGTTACTTATCAACTATTATGCTCACTTCTTTTTTTAAATTAGAAAAGTCATCGAAGACAATCGAATAACTGGAAAACTTGCTCCCTAAAATAAAAAA
>CAJZDE010000167.1:0-3861 GCA_915063165.1 uncultured Streptococcus sp. | reverse complement strand
CTTTTTATATTTCTAAAAAAATAAAATTAATCTACCTGCTGTTCTTTTTATTGCTTCAAACCAGTTTATTTCTATAAAGGAGTTATTATGGAATTTACAGATATTGCGATGGAATTATCCAGGGAAGCTTGGCAGGCTTCCTTTCAGCATCCCTTTGTTCTACAGTTACAAGAGGGAACGTTAGAACCTTCCATCTTTCGCTATTACCTGATTCAGGATGCATACTACCTGAAGTCTTTTTCAGAAGCCTATCACCTCTTGGCTGATAAGACTTCCAACGAGGAGATGAAAAGACTCTTGAAACAAAATGCCCAGAGTCTAGTGGAAGGTGAATTGTTTATACGCCAACAATTTTTCAAGGAATTAGGAATCAGCGACCAGGAAATGGAGCAACATCCAATCGCTCCAACCTGTTATCATTACATTTCTCATATTTATCGACAGTTTGCAGAGTCAAACTTGGGCATTGCTTTTGCTAGTTTGCTCCCTTGTCCTTGGTTATACCATGATTTGGGCAAGGCACTTAATCGCAAACCATCTCCGAATCCCCTTTATCAACAGTGGATTGAAACCTATATCACCGATGAGTTAGAACAGCAGATTAAAGAGGAAGAAGCACTGGTCAATCAACTCTATCGAGAAAGCAACGAGACGGACAAACAAAAAATGCTAGAGGCCTTCCACCGAAGTGTCCACATGGAAGCCAAGTTTTGGGAGATGGCTTACCAACATCAAACATGGACGAGTGATTTGCAGTCCTTAGAAAAAGAGAAGAAATAGAAAATGAGAAACCACCAACTACAAGTTCACAAATTAACCATTTTATCCATGATGATTGCTCTTGACGTAGTTCTTACACCCATCTTTCGAATTGAAGGGATGGCACCGATGTCCAGTGTAGTCAACATTCTTGCAGGGATCTTGATGGGGCCTGTTTATGCCTTGGTCATGGCTACAGTCACAGCCTTTATCCGTATGTCTACTCAGGGCATTCCCCCTTTGGCCCTAACAGGAGCTACTTTTGGAGCCCTCCTTGCAGGTCTCTTTTATAAGTACGGTCGAAAATTTCACTATTCTGCCCTTGGAGAAATCTTGGGAACAGGGATTATCGGATCTATTGTTTCCTATCCTGTCATGGTTCTCTTTACGGGATCTGCGGCCAAGCTTAGTTGGTTTATCTACACCCCTCGATTTTTCGGAGCAACCTTGATTGGTACAGCCATAGCTTTTCTCGCCTTTCGATTTTTAATCAAGCAGGAATTCTTTAAAAAAGTGCAGGGATATTTCTTTGGTGAAAGGATAGACTGATGCATGAATTTACAAATCCCTTTCCTCTAACCTCTAGCTCCTTAATTCACTGCATCACCAATGAGATTTCCTGTGAAATGCTGGCCAATGGCATTTTGGCTCTGGGATGCAAACCTGTCATGGCAGATGATCCCCGTGAGGTCCTTGATTTTACCAAACAAAGCCAAGCTCTCTTTATCAATCTAGGGCATTTGTCAGCTGAGAAGGAGAAAGCAATCCGCATGGCAGCTTCTTATGCAAATCAAGCTTGTCTACCAATGGTAGTAGATGCGGTTGGTGTATCAGCGTCATCCATTCGTAAGAATCTAGCCAGAGATCTTTTAGAATACAAGCCTACAGTCCTTAAGGGGAATATGTCGGAAATCCGAAGTCTTGTTGGTTTAAAGCACCACGGAGTTGGAGTTGATGCTAGCCATAAAGATCAAGAAACTGAGGATTTGCTTCAAGTCTTGAAAGACTGGTGTCAGACCTATCCTGGTATGTCATTCTTAGTCACGGGACCCAAGGACCTCATCGTTTCAGAAAATCAGGTTGCAATATTGGGAAATGGTTGTGACGAATTAGACTGGATAACAGGGACAGGAGACCTGGTTGGAGCCTTGACTGCCGTTTTTCTCAGCCAAGGAAAGACTGCATTTGAATCTTCTTGCCTAGCGGTTTCTTATCTCAATATTTCTGCTGAGAGAATAGTTGTTCAAGGAATGGGATTGGAAGATTTCCGCTTTCAAACTCTCAATCAGCTCTCTCTCCTAAAGAGAGACGAAAACTGGCTAGAAACCATCAAAGGAGATATTTATGAATAGAGAAGCACTTAGACTATATCTGGTTACCAATCGCTACCAAGATTCCTTGGAAAGCTTTCTTGAAAAAGTTGAGACAGCCTGCCGTTCAGGTGTTACCATCATCCAACTACGAGAAAAAAATCTCACTACCAATCAATACTATCAACTGGCAAAACAAGTCAAGGAAATAACCGATGCCTATCAGGTCCCCTTGATTATCGATGATCGGTTGGATATCTGTCTTGCAGTCGATGCTGCAGGTTTGCATATTGGCGACGATGAACTACCAGTTTCGGTTGCCCGCCAAGTCTTGGGTCCTGAAAAAATCCTCGGTGTTACTGCTAAAACAGTAAAAAGGGCTCTTGAGGCGGAAACATCGGGTGCGGATTACTTGGGAACAGGAGCCATTTTCCCGACTACGACCAAAGAAAATGCACCTATCACCCTGATTTCAACCTTGAAAACAATTTGCCAAACGGTCGCCATTCCAGTGGTTGCTATCGGAGGATTGACGTCAGAGAATATTGACCAACTTATCGGCACGGGTATAGCTGGAGTAGCAGTCGTACGTGATTTGATGCAGGCAGAAGATATTGAGGCAAAAGCACATGCCTTTTTAACAAAGCTGGATGACATGATTTCCTAATCAAAAACTCTCTAATTCCCTTAAAGTAGGAACTAGAGAGTTTTTTCTTAATCTTTAAAGCTTGTATGGTTGACTGGGCCAGAACCATGACCGAGTTGAGGAGCGTCTTGGATGGCTTTTGTGATAAAGGCCTTGGCCTTATCAACTGCCTGGTAAAGACTTCTGCCCTTGGCTAGTTCAGCCGTAATCACAGCAGCAAAGGTACATCCAGTACCATGGGTGTGACAAGTTTGAATTCGTGGACTTTCCCAGACAAATTGTTCATCCTTGGTAAAAAGGAAATCCTTGGCACCACCTTCAAGATGGCCACCTTTGATAACAACGGACTGAGGACCAAATTCTTTTATAATCAGACGACCAGCACGCTGCATGTCTTCTGGATCATGAATCGAAAAACCAACAATCTCTTCTGTTTCAGGAAGATTCGGAGTTATAATGCTTGCAAGGGGAAGCAGGTTTGTTTTTAGGTAGCTTCTCGCACTAGTATCTATCAGGGTATCACCGCTTGTTGCGACCATAACAGGGTCCAGAACGTAGGGGCAGTCCAGTTTTTTAAGATAGGGTTGGATAATCTCCATGATTTCAGTAGTTGCCAACATACCAGTTTTTACAGCCTGGGGCTTGATATCCGAAAAGACACTTTCCAATTGAGCTTCCAGCATTTGGTTGGAGACGTGCTCGATTAATTGAACACCTCTGGTATTTTGAGCGACAAGGCTGGTCACAACGGCCATTCCATAGACATCTCTCGCTTGGAATGACTTCAAATCTGCCATAATGCCAGCACCGCCACTAGGGTCAGTTCCAGCAATGGTTAGAGCAACGGGTAAATAAGTCATCTAAAACCTCCCAACCAACTGAAGCATGTATTCTTAAGAACAAGCTAGTCTGTTTTAGGAAGGAAATAGAAGACTGATAGTCCCCATCATCATTTCCACTTCCATCAGCTAGCATTACCTAGATTGAGTCAAAGGGATCTAACAGTTGTTAATCTCAGCTTTACGCCCCCCTAGTGGTTGTTTTCTTTTTTCTTCAGTATAGCATATTTTTATAGTTTATATAGTAAAATTTGACTGCAAATCTCTCGTTACATGATTAGAATTCTATTTTTCGAAAAAATAATAA
>CAJZDE010000166.1:0-3876 GCA_915063165.1 uncultured Streptococcus sp. | reverse complement strand
AGCCTCTCTTTTGTCTATCGTAGCCTGAAAAATCTCTCTTTTACGGACTTTGTTTTTACCCTTCAGCAGGAAGTGACAAAAGAGGAAGAAAATTTTGTAGAAGAAATTTATCAGCAGTTAGCAGCTCACAAACCGGCACAGTATATCATCGGACAGGCAGATTTCTTTGGAATGCAGTTAAAAGTGGATGAGCGAGTTTTGATTCCTCGGCCAGAGACAGAAGAGTTGGTGGATCTCATCCTCACAGAAAATCCTGAGGAAAGTCTTAAGATTCTAGATATCGGGACTGGAAGTGGCGTCATAGCTCTCGCATTAGCTAAAAACAGACCAGATTGGTCAGTGACAGCAGCAGATATTTCTCAAGTCGCCTTAGAGCTTGCATCAGAGAATGCTAGCAATCAAAATCTTAATATATTTTTTAAAAAATCGGATTGTTTTGCAGAAATTTCTGAAAAATATGATATAATTGTATCCAATCCACCCTATATCTCTCGTGAAGATGAGTCAGAGGTTGGTTTGAATGTTTTGCATTCAGAACCTCATCTAGCTCTCTTTGCAGATGAGGATGGCTTGGCTATTTACCGCAGAATTGCGGAAGATGCAAAAGACTATCTCACAGATGGTGGTAAGATTTACCTTGAAATTGGATACAAGCAAGGTCAAAGTGTTCCTGCGCTTTTTAGGAAACATCTTCCTGAAAAACGGGTACGAACACTCAAGGACCAATTTGGTCAAGATAGGATGGTTGTAGTTGATGATGGACAGGATTAGACAAGAGTTGGAAAAGGGTGGGGCTGTTGTTCTACCAACCGAGACAGTTTACGGTCTCTTTGCTAAGGCCTTAGACGAAAAAGCTGTCGACCATGTTTACAAACTCAAACGTCGTCCCAGAGACAAGGCACTCAATCTTAATGTCGCTTCTCTAGAGGATATCTTGCACTTTTCAAAGAATCAGCCAACTTATCTACGAAAGCTTGTAGAGGCCTTTTTACCGGGTCCCTTGACCATTATCCTCGAAGCCAATGACCGAGTTCCCTATTGGGTCAACTCTGGTCTTGCAACTGTCGGATTTCGGATGCCGAGTCACTCCATTACACTTGATTTGATTCGAGAGACAGGTCCTTTGATTGGGCCGTCTGCCAATATCTCGGGTCAGGCGAGTGGAGTGACCTTTGCTCAAATTCTAGAGGATTTTGACCAAGAGGTTTTGGGGCTGGAGGACGACGCTTTTCTAACTGGACAGGATTCGACGATTTTGGATTTGTCTGGAGACAAGGTGAAAATCTTACGCCAAGGGGCCATTAAGCGAGAAGATATTCTTGCACAGTTGCCAGAGATTTCTTTTGAGGAGGAATGAGATGCTAAGAGATTTGCAAGAAACAGATGTGAATGCTATATGTGAGATTAACCAAGAGGCTTTGGGCTATTCTTTTAGTCCAGAGGACACAGCTAGTCAACTAGCTAGACTGTCTCAGGATTCTCATCATTTCCTACTTGGCTATGAGGATGAGGTCAGCCATGTCCTACTTGGATATGTCCATGCTGAAGTTTATGAATCCCTCTATTCCAAAGCAGGCTTTAATATCTTAGGCTTAGCGGTTTCACCTCAAGCACAAGGACAAGGTATCGGTAAAAGCTTACTGCAAGGGTTGGATCAAGAAGCAAAAAGACGGGGTTATGGGTTTATCCGCTTAAACTCTGCTGATCATCGTCTGGGAGCTCATGCATTTTATGAAAAAGTTGGTTATACTTGTGATAAAGTGCAGAAACGGTTTATTCGCATCTTTTAGTATATTTTCTTAAACTAAAGGACCAGTCACACTATAAAGGAGAAGACCTATGATTTTTGACAAAGACGATTTTAAAGCATACGATGCTAATCTATGGAATGCTATTGCCAAAGAAGAAGAACGCCAACAAAACAATATTGAGTTGATTGCTTCGGAAAACGTTGTTTCCAAGGCTGTTATGGCAGCTCAAGGGTCTATCTTGACAAACAAATATGCCGAGGGTTACCCAGGACGTCGTTATTATGGTGGAACCGATGTAGTAGACGTGGTAGAAACTCTAGCTATTGAACGTGCAAAAGAAATTTTCGGTGCTAAATTCGCCAATGTCCAACCTCATTCAGGAAGCCAAGCCAATTGTGCGGCTTACATGGCCTTGATTGAGCCAGGTGATACCGTTATGGGGATGGATTTGGCAGCAGGTGGTCACTTGACCCACGGAGCTCCAGTTAGCTTCTCTGGTCAAACCTACAACTTTGTTTCTTACAGTGTGAATCCTGAAACGGAACTTTTGGACTTTGATGCTATCTTGAAACAAGCCCAAGAAGTAAAACCAAAATTAATTGTAGCGGGTGCTTCAGCCTATTCTCAAATTATCGACTTCTCAAAATTCCGTGAAATCGCAGATGCTGTTGGGGCTAAGCTAATGGTGGACATGGCCCATATCGCTGGTTTGGTTGCAGCTGGACTTCACCCAAGCCCAGTACCATACGCTCATATCACTACAACAACGACCCACAAAACTCTTCGTGGACCTCGTGGTGGCTTGATCTTGACAAATGATGAGGACCTAGCTAAGAAAATCAACTCAGCTATTTTCCCTGGTATTCAGGGTGGTCCTTTAGAGCATGTTGTGGCGGCTAAGGCGGTTTCATTCAAAGAAGTTTTGGACCCAGCCTTTAAGGAATATGCTACTAATGTCATCAAAAACAGCAAGGCTATGGTTGAAGTCTTCTTGCAAGACCCTGATTTCCGTATCATTTCTGGCGGTACTGAAAATCACCTCTTCCTAGTGGATGTGACTAAGGTTGTAGAAAACGGAAAAGTTGCTCAAAACTTGCTGGATGAGGTTAATATTACCCTAAATAAAAACTCAATCCCTTACGAAACTTTGTCACCATTCAAGACAAGTGGAATTCGTATCGGAGCAGCAGCCATCACTGCACGTGGGTTTGGTGAAGAAGAAAGCCGTAAAGTTGCAGAGCTCATCATTAAAACCCTTAAGAATGCAGAAAATGAAGCTGTCTTAGAAGAAGTGAGAAGTGAAGTCAAAGCGTTGACAGATGCCTTCCCACTATACGAGGACTAATACTTTTATGGACATTTATATTAAGAAAGCTATTATCCATCAGTTCAGCCCAGAAGATACGGAGTTGTTTCTAGCGGATAAGTTTCTCAATATTACTCCAAAAATCGAGGAATACTTGCGCAAAAAAATTGAACGCGTGTATTCGGATGAAGCTAAGACTGGGATTTTCGAAGAAGAAAATCCCTTCTTCAATCACATCACAGATGATTTAATGGAGACATCAGTAACACTGGCTAATCTCTGGAAAGAGGAGTTTAGCATTTCAGAAAATCTCAAGACCAATGACTTGATTTTTGTTCAGTTTTCTAAAGAAGGTGTAGAGCATTTCGCTTTCTTGCGAATTGCTCTACGGGAAACCTTGACCCACCTCGGAGGAGAAGTTGATAACCCAATCAAGCTAACTCAGAATAACCTGCCTGGATTTGGAACGGGAGCTGATGAGGCCTTGGTCGTCAATCTTCAAAGTCGCAAGTACCACCTGATCGAGAAACGAATCAAGTACAATGGAACTTTTTTGAACTACTTTTCAGAAAATCTCCTAGCTGTTGCTCCCAAGATTTCACCCAAGAAATCTATCAAGGAACTGGAAAAAACGGCTCAGAGAATTGCAGAGTCCTTTAACACAGATGATTTTCAGTTCCAATCCAAGGTCAAATCAGCTATTTTCAACAATCTTGAAGAAAGCAACGAACTGTCTCCTGAAAAATTGGCTAATGACCTTTTTGACAACAATCTGACAGCAGATCGGAAGAGCACACGTCTGAACTCCAGTCACACTTG
>CAJZDE010000165.1:0-3893 GCA_915063165.1 uncultured Streptococcus sp. | reverse complement strand
AATTTTTAAAAATCTTAATTATTAAGCCCTTCAAATCTATAATTAAATACGAAAAGCGAACAAAGCAGAATTCTGATTACCAGAAAACTAGTTTTGTTCGCTTTTTATATTGAAGGTTAGACTTTTGTCCCAGACTCTTTTTTGTTGCAAAAGAGAAGGGGAATGTAAATCATCTACAAACCCCTTTCGTTTTATGATTTAGGATCATCTAAACTACGGCCGTGTAAACCTTTTTCACGTTGTACTTGGCGTAATTTTTCTGGTGTGACGTCATTTCCTTCCTCGTCCACAATTTTAATTCCTTCAATATGGTGGCGAACAGAACGACGATAACCTTCGATATACTCCTCACGAAGTTTAGCTTGTTCCACTTTTTCAGCAGAAGTTAAGCCTTCTGTTTTTTTCTTTTTGGCAAGCTCGTTGATGCGATCAATTTTTTTAGGATCCATGTTTCTCTCCTTTATGATAAGATACAGTCCGTTTGACTGAGCTTATTTGGTATTGATTTGGTTGAAACGTGCAAGTTTAGCTGCTTTCTTGGTTAATTGCGACAAGATTGCCAAACGATTTTGACGGACAGCCTGGTCTTCAGCCATTACCATGGTATTTTCAAAGAAAGCATCAATAACTGGACTAAGCGCAAAGAGTTGTTCTAATTGCTGACTTGCAGTCCCTGACAAAACAAGTGATTCTACGGCTTCTACCAAGGCTTTCTCTTCTTCATTCTCAAAGAGAGCAGGATCAACAGTATCAGTTCCTTCGGCTTTTTCAGCCAAGTTAAAGGCACGTGAGAGGGATTCGACAGACGATTTGAAATCTTCTTTCTTGCTTGCTTCGACAAGAGCACTTGCTGCTTCTAGCATATCCGCCACAACAAAGTTTGAACTTGCAAGAACTGCTTCCTTGATATCTTTTGGAGTAGAACCCATCATCTTATCAACACGAGCCTTGATAAAGTCCATAACCTCGGCTTTATTTTCATAAGTTAAGCTGTCAAATTTCAAACTGTAAAGGCTATCAATCAACTCATCCATAGCAATGTGCCAACCAAAGGCATCCAAGATACGAACTACACCTTGCGTCGCACGACGAAGGGCATAAGGGTCATTAGAACCTGATGGAATCAAGCCTACTGAGAAGAAACTCAAAATCGTATCCAATTTGTCAGCAATGGCTAGAATGGCTCCAACCTTGCTCTCTGGAAGAGCTCCGTCAGCTGATGTAGGCATGTAGTGTTCACGAATAGCAGCCGCAACTACTGGAGTTTCTCCAGCAAGAAGAGCATATTTCTCTCCCATAATTCCTTGGAGTTCGTCAAATTCACCAACCATACCCGTCAACAAGTCAAACTTATAAATGGCTGCTGCACGAGCTAGATCAACCGTTTCATCCACTGACAAACCAGCTTTTTCTGCCAAGAGAATGGCAATCTGCCCCGTACGAATCATGTGTTCACGAAGAGAACCAATCTTTTCGTGGAAGGTGACATTGTTTAATTTTTCGACAAGGTCAGAAATCACCAATTTTTGGTCTTCACGCCAGAAGAATTCTCCGTCTTCCAAGCGGGCTACCAAGACTTTTTCATTTCCCTTGATGACATTTTCCAAATGCTCTGCGTTTCCGTTACGAACTGAAATGAAGTTTGGTAGGAGTTTACCGTCTTGATCACGAACAACAAAGTAACGTTGGTGTTCTTTCATTGAAGTCACCAAGACTTCTTCAGGCACTTCAAGGTATTTGGCATCAAAACTTCCCATAAAGGCAGTTGGGTATTCAACCAAGTTCAAGACTTCATTCAGCAAGTCAGCATCAATTTCAATACGTACGCTTTGTTCAGCTTCGATTGCCTTGATTTGATCAACAATCATTTGCTCACGTTCACGTGGATCCGCGATTACAAACTGCTTACGAAGGTCTTCTTCGTAGCTCAATGCTGACTGAATCTTAGTTTCTTGTCCCAAGAAACGATGGCCGCGGCTTACACGACCGCCCTTAATATCAAGGAAATCCAAATCAAACTCTTCTTCATCTAAAAGAACAGTTAAAGTGTGTACGGGGCGGATGTATTCAAAGGTGTTGTTAGCCCAGTGCATGCTGACAGGGAAAGTTAGTGACTTCAAGACGTCTACTACACCTGGAACAATGGCTTCAACTGGTTGCCCCACTTCTTCCTTGGTAACATAGACATATTCTTCACCCTTGATTTCACGGAATTCAATATCTTCAACTGTCAAGCCTTTCCCACGGACAAATCCTTGAGCTGCTTTGGTGAAGTTTCCATCACTATCCAAGGCGATTTTCTTTGCTGGACCCTTGAAATCTTCTGTCAAATCAGACTGTTTGTCTGCAAGACCAGTCACACGAACAGCCAAACGACGTGGTGTTGAGAAGGTTTGAATAGCTTCAAAAGACAGGCGGTTTTCCTTGAGGAAGGCTGCCATTTTTTCACCTAGTTGTTTTTCGCTTGGAGTTACTACGTAGGCTGGTAACTCTTCAAGACCGAGTTCTACTAATAAGTTTTTTGTCATGTTTTTTCTCCGAAAGGTATCTTTTTATTTTCCAGTTTGCCTTATGTGATTGGCACGCAAGCAACCAACTTCGTTGTTTCATTGCTAAAATTGGAGTCGAAAGTCTCCAATTTTGCCTAGTATCCTTAGCTTCACTAAGGATACCTTCATCACTGCGGCAACTGGATCAGGGCTCACTCCGTTCGCCCATTTTCGTAATTTGTCACTCTCTTTATTCTGCGTCTTCTGCTAGGAGTTTAGCTCGTGTTGCTTCATCTAAAAGTGGGTAGCCTAGGCGTTTACGTTCTGCGACAAAGGTTTTAGCTACGACACGGGCTAAGTTACGGATACGGGCAATATAGCCTGCACGTTCTGTTACAGATACGGCACCACGCGCATCAAGCAGATTAAAGGTGTGTGAACATTTGAGAACATAGTCATAGGCAGGGTGAACCAAGCCTTCTTCCAAGGCACGACCAGCTTCTTTTTCGAACTTATCAAAGTTTTCCAGCAACATTTCTTGGTCCGAAATTTCAAACGAATATTTTGAGTGCTCGTACTCAGGCTGGATAAAGATTTCTCCGTATTTTACGCCATCTGCCCACTCAATATCATAGACAGAGTCAACTTCTTGAATGTAAGAAGCCAAACGTTCCAAACCATAGGTAACTTCCGCAGTCACAGGGCCCGTTGCTAATCCACCAACTTGTTGGAAATAAGTGAACTGAGTGATTTCCATCCCATCAAGCCAAACTTCCCAACCGAGACCTGCAGATCCAGTCGATGGATTTTCCCAGTTGTCCTCAACGAAACGAATATCATGTTCCAAAGGATTGATACCCAATTTTTCCAAAGACTCAAGGTAAAGTTCCTGGATATTTGATGGAGAGGGCTTCATAACCACTTGGAATTGGTGGTGTTGGTAGAGACGGTTAGGGTTTTCCCCGTAACGACCATCAGCAGGACGGCGTGATGGCTCCACATAAGCCGCATTCCATGGCTCAGGCCCAATAGCACGAAGGAAAGTGTAAGGACTCATTGTCCCCGCACCTTTTTCATTATCATAAGCCTGCATGAGCATACAACCTTGGTCATTCCAAAATTGTTGCAAAGTAAGGATGATTTCCTGGAAAGTCAATTTTTTAGACATTGTTTACTCCTTTTTTAAAAATTACTTGCGACACGAGTCTGCCTTGTCGATTATACGAGGCAAGACGAGTTAGTACTGCGTCTAGCTCAGGCACTCTAGTGCTGAGCGTGGGGCAATCCGACTGTAAGGAGGTCTCTGCCACTGACGCAGTGGAAAGTCAATTTATTAGACATTGAATACTCCTTTAATTTATATTATCTTTTTAGATTTATTCATCAAGCAACCAAGAAAAAGCT
>CAJZDE010000164.1:0-3893 GCA_915063165.1 uncultured Streptococcus sp. | reverse complement strand
TTCACCTGGAGAAAGATGGAATTGTAGTTAATTATACTAATAAAAAAATCTTTGATGTTACTAAAAGTAAACCGTATAATATTACTATCACCAATATTGACGATAGACCCGCTCAATTTGAAGCCCGAGTGGTGGATAGATGAAGTCGAGTAGGAACTCGAAAAGTGAACCTTCGTGAGTGGTGCTAATAGCCGACTAAAGAAGCTTGGTACAAGTACAAAGGAAGAGATAATTAATAGGATTTTTAGGGTTGTCGAAATTATTACGGAAACTAGGTGGACAATATGCGACTATACATCAAAGGTGATTATGCTAAAAAAATAACATTTACTACTAGAGAACTAGTTTGGAAGATGTGGTTTAAAGAACGGAATGGCAAGAAAATAAGTTACTCCAACGTTGGTGATGATGAGATGCTGCAAGATGATTTTTATTTCGGAGCAGAGTTGCGCAAATGGGCTTCAGTTGATGAAAGATGGGATAAGGCTCCTTTTATAATTCCGAGCAATCCTTGGTTGTCCTTGCAATATGAAGATATTGAACTTGAATTTGAACATGCCTTTATTTCCGACGACCGCGAAAAAGGGGAGTTTCTTCGAATTGCCTCAACTCATGTAGATATTTTAATGGTTGACAAGCGCGCTTTATACGTTATGGCTATTGAAGTAGCATCTGCCATTGATGGTCAGATTAGCGAAGACGGCAAGCAAAGTTGGCTAAGTGTAGAAGAATTTAAGGAATATCACAAGGATGTTCTTTCACTGACTTATGATGAAGCTGTTGAAATCAGTTTGGAAGAATTAAAGACAATGGTACCGGTAAGAGATCTTCTATGGGAAGAGGAGGAAAGGCTTCGAGAAGAATATATCAAAATCCACGGTGAACGTGTTTATGACGATGAGGAAGATGAGTGAGACTATATCTTAAAGGCAACTACGAAACTAGTATTTACCAAAACTGTATGGAATATCCTTGGAAAATGTGGTTCAAGGAACGTAAGGGAGTGAAAGTTGGTTTTTCTTATGCACGTGATGATGACTTCTATTTTAGTGTTAGTTTGGATAAATTTTCTTCAAATGATGAGCGTTGGGGAATGACTGATTTTAAAATAGGAGATAATCCATGGAGTTCATTTAAATATGAGTATCTAATATTGGATTGTGAAGATTCCTATGAAAGTGATGGGCGAGAAAAAGGAGACTATCTTCGAATAATCACGACTCATAAGGATATTCTAACGGTTGATAAGCGAGCTCTATATATCATGGCGATTGAAGTAGCATCTGCCATTGACGGTCAAATCAGCGAAGACGACAAAGAAACATGGCTGAGTATTGAAGAATTTAAAACGAAACATGCAGACCTGCTGAATTTGACCTACGACGAAGCAGTCGATATTAGTTTAGAAGAGATAAAGGTTATGAAAGCCATTGACGAGCCACTCTGGGAAGAATTGGATAGGAAGCGCGAGGAGTATATCCGAATTCATGGAGAGGTAGAGTTGGACGACGATGAGGAAGATGAGTGAGAATTTATATTAAAGGTGATTACACCAAAGAAATTCCGTTTGATTATTTAGAACTAGCGAAGAGAATGTGGTTTGATACTAAAGATGGTAAGCGAGTAGATTTTTCTTATTTTGGAAATACTCGCCCATTTAAAACAGACCCAACTATTCACTTAAAATTAAATAAGTGGATACATGATAATAGATGGAGTAATGTTCGGTTGAAAGAAGGGATTACCAACAAATTTGGAAGTCATGTATATGAAAACCTTGAATTAGATTTTGAAGATAATCCAGCAACAGACTATCGAGAAAAAGGAGACTGTCTACGTTTAGCTTCTACCCACCTTGATCTTCTAACTGTTGATAAACGTGCCTTCTATATTATGGCGATTGAAATTGCGACTGCTATTGATGGTCAGATTAGCGAAGATGATAAAGAGAGCTGGTTAAGTGTGGAGGAATTTAAAAAACGGCATGAAGATATCCTTTCGATGAGTTATGAACAGGCTAATGAGATGAGCCTTGAAGAAATTCCGTTTATGGATGATGTTCGAGATCCAGTTTGGGAAGAAGACGACCGCAGGAATGAAGAATACATCAAAATCCATGGAGAAGTGGAGTTAGACGAAGAGGAAGACGAGTGAGACTATATATCAAAGGCGATTACACCAAAGAAATTCCGTTTGATTATTTAGAACTAGCGAAAAAAATGTGGTTTGAAAATTATCAAGGAGAAAGCATCCCTCTCTCCTATTCTGGTTTTCGTCAAATCAGAGATAGGAATGATATAGCCATTCATCTAAAACTAGATAAACAGGATTATGACGAACGTTGGTTGCATATTCCGATACAAGAAGGGATAAAATACCATTTTTATTCACAAATTGATGAAGACCTAAATTTGGAATTTGAGCATGCTTATGTAACAGATTTTCGCGAAAATGGAGACTGTTTACGTTTGATCTCTACCCACCTTGAACTGCTCACTCTTGATAAAAGAGCGTTCTATATCATGGCCATTGAGATTGCCACAATCTTTAATGGACAAATTAGCGAAGATGACAAGAAAACATGGATAACAATCGATGAATTCAAGGAAAAACACGAAGATATCTTATCTCTAACCTTTGAGGAAGCAAATGAGATGAGTTTGGAAGAAATTCAGATGATTGATGCTATTGACGATCCCATCTGGGAAGAGTTGGATAGAAAACGCGAAGAATATATCAAAATCCATGGTGAACGAGTTTGTGATGATGATTGAGATTATCATTAAAAATAGAAATTAAGGTTCATCTTTTTGATGTTTATAAAGTAAAGATTAGCTCGGTCCATCTGAGCTTTTTATATCCAAAACAAGAAAGCGCTTTCATATATTATGTGAAAGTAAAAGTATGTGAAATCTTTAAAATGTAAAAAATTTTTTCACAATAACTAAAAGAATAGGCTGTAAAATAAGCGAATTTGTTATGTATTTCACAAATTAATAGAGAAAAGTTTGTGAATGTTAAGTGAAAGTGTTTACAAAAATCATTAAATGGGTTATAATTGAATTGTGAAATGTTTAACAAAGGTTAGGGTTCTTCGTCTAACCTAAGACAAAACCATTGGAGGAATAGAATGGCTGAAAAGAAGAAAACGGTAGAACAAGAAGACAAGGCTTTGGCAGCGCAAAAGCATGTCGACGAATTGGTGCAAAAAGGTCTGGTTGCACTCGAGGAAATGAGAAAGCTGAATCAGGAACAGGTGGACTACATCGTAGCCAAGGCCTCTGTAGCAGCTTTGGATGCTCATGGTGAGTTGGCTCTGCATGCTTATGAAGAAACGGGTCGCGGAGTTTTTGAAGATAAGGCAACTAAAAACCTTTTCGCCTGTGAGCACGTTGTGAATAATATGCGCCACACGAAAACTGTCGGTGTTATTCAGGAAGATGATGTGACTGGATTGACCTTGATTGCGGAGCCAGTGGGTGTTGTCTGCGGAATTACTCCAACAACTAACCCAACTTCAACAGCTATTTTTAAGGCTTTGATTTCCTTAAAAACACGTAATCCGATTATCTTTGCTTTCCACCCATCTGCTCAAGAATCTTCTGCCCATGCAGCACAAATCGTGCGTGATGCTGCGATTGCAGCAGGTGCTCCTGAAAACTGTGTACAGTGGATTACAGCGCCATCGATGGAAGCAACTTCTGCACTTATGAACCACGAAGGGATTGCGACTATCCTTGCGACAGGAGGTAACGCAATGGTGAAGGCAGCTTACTCATGTGGTAAGCCAGCTCTGGGGGTTGGTGCCGGAAACGTACCAGCTTATGTGGAAAAATCTGCTAATATCCGTCAAGCAGCGCACGATATCGTTATGTCTAAGTCCTTTGACAATG
>CAJZDE010000163.1:0-3903 GCA_915063165.1 uncultured Streptococcus sp. | reverse complement strand
AACACATGATTAAGATTACTTTCCCAGATGGCGCTGTTCGTGAATTCGAATCTGGCGTTACTACTTTTGAAATTGCTCAATCTATCAGCAATTCCCTTGCTAAAAAGGCCTTGGCTGGTAAATTTAACGGCAAACTCATCGATACAACTCATGCTATCACTGAAGATGGTAGCATCGAAATTGTGACACCTGATCACGAAGATGCCCTTCCGATCTTGCGTCACTCAGCTGCCCACTTGTTTGCCCAAGCAGCTCGTCGCCTTTTCCCAGATATTCACTTGGGAGTTGGTCCAGCTATTGAAGATGGATTCTACTACGATACGGACAATGCTGCTGGTCAAATCTCCAATGAAGACCTTCCTCGTATCGAAGAAGAAATGCAAAAAATCGTCAAAGAAAACTTCCCATCTATTCGTGAGGAAGTAACCAAGGACGAGGCACGTGAAATCTTCAAAAACGACCCTTACAAGTTGGAATTGATTGAAGAACACTCTGAAGACGAGGGTGGTTTGACTATCTATCGTCAAGGTGAATATGTAGACCTTTGCCGTGGCCCTCACGTCCCATCAACAGGCCGCATCCAAATCTTCCACCTTCTCCATGTAGCAGGTGCTTACTGGCGTGGAAATAGCGACAACGCGATGATGCAACGAATCTACGGTACAGCTTGGTTTGACAAGAAAGACTTGAAGAACTACCTTCAAATGCGTGAAGAAGCCAAGGAACGTGACCACCGTAAACTCGGTAAAGAGCTTGATCTCTTCATGATTTCACAAGAAGTCGGACAAGGTTTACCATTCTGGTTACCAAATGGTGCCACTATCCGTCGTGAATTGGAACGCTACATTGTTGACAAGGAAATCGCTGCAGGCTACCAACATGTTTACACTCCACCAATTGCCTCAGTGGAACTCTATAAAACTTCTGGTCACTGGGATCACTACCGTGAAGATATGTTCCCAACTATGGACATGGGGGACGGTGAAGAGTTTGTCCTCCGCCCAATGAACTGTCCTCACCATATCGAAGTTTATAAACACCATGTACACTCATACCGTGAATTACCAATCCGTATCGCTGAGATTGGCATGATGCACCGATATGAAAAATCTGGCGCCCTTACAGGCCTTCAACGTGTGCGTGAAATGTCTCTCAACGACGGTCACCTCTTTGTTACTCCTGAACAAATCCAAGAAGAGTTCCAACGTGCCCTTCAGTTGATTATCGATGTTTATGAAGACTTCAACTTGACTGAATACCGCTTCCGTCTCTCTCTACGCGACCCTCAAGATACTCACAAGTACTTTGACAACGATGAGATGTGGGAAAATGCCCAAACCATGCTTCGTGCAGCCCTTGATGAAATGGGTGTTGACTACTTTGAAGCTGAGGGAGAAGCTGCCTTCTACGGACCAAAATTGGATATCCAGGTTAAGACTGCCCTTGGTAAAGAAGAAACACTTTCTACTATCCAGCTTGACTTCTTGCTACCAGAACGCTTCGACCTCAAATACATTGGAGCTGACGGTGAAGAACACCGCCCAGTTATGATTCACCGTGGTGTTATCTCAACTATGGAACGCTTCACAGCTATCTTGATTGAGAACTACAAGGGTGCCTTTCCAACATGGCTTGCACCACATCAAGTAACCCTCATCCCAGTATCTAACGAGAAACACGTTGACTACGCTTGGGAAGTAGCTAAGAAACTTCGTGATCGTGGTGTCCGTGCTGATGTGGATGAACGTAATGAGAAAATGCAATTCAAGATTCGTGCTTCACAAACTAGCAAGATTCCTTACCAATTAATCGTTGGGGACAAGGAAATGGAAGACGGAACAGTTAACGTTCGTCGCTATGGCCAAAAAGAAACACAAACTGTCCCAGTAGATGAGTTTGTAGTAGCAATCCTTGCTGATATCGCCAACAAATCTCGTGTTGAGAAATAAAACGATCACTGTCTGAGAAACATTTTTCAGTAAGAAAAAGCAACAACCGAAATAGTTGTTGCTTTTTTATATTTTATTTAACCTGAGCTAGTAGTGATTGGTTAAACCACCACAAATGGTATCCTCAGAAACAATCCTTTCTATCCACTAACTGCTGGATATAGGATATCCTTCCAAGATTTGCTTTCATGAGTTAGATAAGGTCAATATCCTCAATCCTTGTCTGCTTCATTTTCTTTTACGAGATCTTTTTGTGAATCCTTTTCAGAAAGTTTTTGATCGATATACTTGTTAATATTTTCATAAAATTCCTTGGTCGCTTCACTATCTAATGTTGGCGAGTTCTGAACTTGATTCACTTTCAATTGAACAGATTGAATACCGTAAGAGGCTTGTTTTTGGTGGAGTGTTTCTAATTCTTCTTCTGAAATCGGATCTCCAACAACCGTCAAGACCAATTCATTGTTACTTGACTTGTAGACTTGATTAATAACCGTATAATTGGCGAACTCTTTTCCTACAAACTGTTTGATCCCTTCTTTGCGCGCTTGTTCTATTGTCAGAGTAACTGCCGAATAGCTAGCTGGAAGAATCAACAATACAATCAAAGATATCAAGCCAATTCTCATTTTAATGCTCAGCTCTTTAAATGAAGTTAAAGGAGATTTTCTCATCAAAATTCTTGTTCCAACAATGTTGGCTAGCATGATAAAGACACAGTTGATCAAGAAAAGATAGAGAGCCCCCAATAAAAATCGTACATTCCCATTAGCTAAACCATAGCCAGCAGTACAGATAGGCGGCATCAGAGCTGTAGCAATGGCTACTCCTGGCACGATATTGTTTGCTTCTTTTTTCCTTGAACCGATCACACCAGCAATCCCACCAGCAATAGCAATGAGGACATCCCAAATGGTTGGAGAGGTTCGTGCAATCAACTCGCTACTTGCATAAGACAAGGGAGAAATCCAGAAATACAGAGTCGAGACAAGCAAACTGACCAACACTTGAGTCAATAAAACCTCTAGAGATTGCTTGATTAAACGCGTATCAAAAATAGCTAAACCGAATCCCAGTCCAACAATCGGTGTCATGAGAGGTGAAATCAACATGGCTCCTATAATGACAGCTGTTGAATTCATATTTAGTCCGATAGAGGCAATAAAAATTGCACACATCAAAATCGCTGTATCTCTCAATCGAACATGAAGGTCATCGTATAATTTCTCACGGTATTCCCGTGTTGAATAATTGGCAGTCATTTGTCCTCTCCTCTTTCCTTATTTAAATTGGTATAATAATTAAAAATAACAGCTGATAAACAGCCAAAAAATATGAGCCCATAAATCGTCAAGAAGACACTGGTAATCCTTCCAATCAAGGTCACAGCTAGGAGATCCCCGTAGCCGACAGTCGTCGAAGTCACAAAAGCATACCAAAGACCGTCTCCGTAATTTGTGATAGCAGGTTCAACTAGGAAAAGCACGCCTCCTGACCCAAAAACAAAGGTCACAAAACTCAGAGCAAACCGAGTAAAACCCGTAACCTGCATAATATGCCATAACATTTTTAAACGTTTCATTTGTTCTCCTTATTCATACTAGCTCCTGACCGAGCCGTTTTTTTCCAATAATCAAAGTGAAGATAGGACATGATCTCCATCAGAGAAAGATAGACAAACTGATAGATCTGATTTAAGCTGATTATCAACTGATATTGTTTGAAAAATGACTGGAAGAAAGACCAGATATGACTGTCTTGAATCAGTCCCTTCTTAATATCAGACAGGATATTAGCTAAAGCTCCCAAGGACTGAAACGGTAAATCCTTGACATTTATATAGATCCGGTCCACCACATCATTCAGACTGGTATCTTGGATGGCATGAAATTCTCCAAAGAGAACTCCTGCCGCTCCAAGAGTAGAAACAAATTCCACCAAATAATTTCTGAGG
>CAJZDE010000162.1:0-3915 GCA_915063165.1 uncultured Streptococcus sp. | reverse complement strand
GCAGAAATGACAAGCTCGGCAATTGAGTTTGTAGAAATAACGGTTGCCAGGAGTTTTTGAATATTGCCGTCGAAGACATTTCCAAAAAGGAAGAAGATTCCCCCAAGGACAAAGACGGTGTTGGTAAGGGAACCGAGAGCACCAGCAAAGATAAGACCCGTTCTGTTTTTTAATAATTTATAAACCAAGTAAGGTGTCAGACCAATCAAAACGCGAGGGACAATAGCGATAATCGCAGAATAGATGTTTCCGTTCGGTACAAATGGAGAGAAGAGGTAGCTGGTTGGAAGGATGGTAATCGTGTTTACCGTTAAGCTCAATAACCCCATAAGAAAACCAAGTGTAACTCCAACTCGAGGACCATAGATGATACTAGCTATGATTACTGGAATATGAACGATAGTTGGTTTGATTGGAAATGGGAAAAGGTTAAATAGGAGAGAGCTCAAAAAGTGGATAACGAGCATAACTGCAAAAAAGATAGCAATGGGAGCAATGTTAGAGCGTTTGTTCATTGAGGGTTTCCTTTATTCTTTCTAAAATAGTATTCAGGTCAGCTAGGGCGCCTTTGCCGTGATCGCCACAGGCTAGTAGAGATTCTTTTGGAGAGATAATCTGATAACCATAGGTCTCTAATGTTTTTAGATTAGCCTGAGTTGCCGGATGGTCATACATTTTTGTATTCATGGCTGGTGCGACTAACTTTTTGACATGTTCTGGCAAGGCAAGTGCTGTGCTTGTCACCATGTTGTCCGCAAATCCATGGGCTAACTTTGCGATGGTATTAGCAGTAGCTGGGGCTACAATAAAAAGGTCGGTTCTTTTGCCTAGTTCGATATGATTGACTTGCTCAGGAGCGGGTTCCTGCATGACATCAAGGTGGACAAGATTCTGTGAGAGTACCTGTAGTGTCAACGGTTGAATAAACTCAGTAGCGGCTTGAGTCATTAAGACAGTGACATGATGGCCTTGTTTCTTCAAGGAACTGACTAAATCAGCTGATTTATAGGAGGCAATGGAACCTGTCACTGCGATGAGAATATTTGCCATGGCTTTCCTTTCTATGAATCGTATGCTTGAATTTTTTCAAGAAGGAGATTTGCTATTTCCTCTTTGGTTTGAACTGATTGGAGTTGCTCTTTCTCAACAAAGATTGCATGATGCTGATTCGCTGAGATTTGAGTCAGGTCATTTGCGATGATTAAGTCTGCTTGGTTCTTGATAAGACTCTTTCGTGCGATCTCAATGAGATATTCTTCAGAGACATCAACCAGCAGTTTAAAGCCAATCAGATGAATGGTAGGATTCCATTCCTTGACTAGAGATATGATTTTGGGTGTTTTTTTCAGGAATAAAACCTGCACCTCATCAGTTGAAGAAATCTTAGCTTGATGATTCTGCTTGTTTAAGAATTCTTCTAGATTGGAGCTAGCCTGCACCTCATCAAGCCCTGTCATATAAACAGGAGTGTAGTCAGACACGGCCATTGAGTGGATTAAGACCTGATATTTCTTAACAAGTTCTTGCATCACAACAAGAAGGTCGTTGGTATTGTTAATTTCTCGAATGCTTAGGTTGGGATGAGCTTCTGGCTTCAGAGCTCGTTTTGTCGTTATCAAACAAACTTCATACCCCGCAGCAAGCAAGGTTTCTGTGATGATTTTTCCCAAGCGACCTGTAGAATGGTTAGTAATAGAGCGGACACTATCGATAGCTTCACTGGTACCGCCCGATGTGACTAAAATTTTCATAGCACTATTGTACACAAAAATAAACAGTAAGTAAAATGAAAGCGATAAAATTTTGCTAAAACAAAGCTACACTATAGTTTATAACTATAAAGCCATATAAAATTTTTCAAAGGGCCCTAAAAATCTTGAAATTCAGGATATTTACGAACGTTTAGAGAGTTTATGGATGTTAAAAATCTTGTTTTGTGTTATAATGAGTTATCATATTAGAGATTAGAGGAGTTTGCTATGAAAACAGATATTGAAATCGCACAGAGTATTGAGTTAAAGCCAATCGTGGATGTTGTGGAGAAACTTGGGATTTCTTACGATGATTTGGAGTTGTACGGAAAGTACAAGGCTAAACTCAGCTTTGATAAAATTCGTGCAGTTGAGAGCAATCCAGTTGGAAAATTGATCTTGGTTACTGCCATCAACCCAACACCTGCAGGTGAAGGGAAATCGACCATTACCATTGGTCTTGCGGATGCCTTGAACAAGATTGGTAAGAAAACCATGATTGCTATCCGCGAACCGTCTCTTGGCCCAGTGATGGGGATCAAAGGTGGTGCAGCTGGTGGTGGTTATGCTCAAGTGTTGCCAATGGAAGACATCAACCTTCACTTCACCGGGGATATGCATGCCATTACAACTGCTAACAATGCTCTTTCTGCCTTGATTGACAACCACTTACACCAAGGAAATGAGCTTGGAATTGACCAACGTCGTATTATTTGGAAACGTGTTGTGGACTTGAATGACCGCGCTCTTCGTCATGTGACCGTTGGACTTGGTGGCCCTCTAAATGGTATTCCACGCGAGGATGGTTTCGATATTACCGTTGCTTCAGAAATCATGGCCATTCTTTGCTTGGCGACTGATATTGAAGATTTGAAAAAGCGCTTGGCTAGCATCGTTATTGGCTATCGCTATGACCGTACACCAGTTACTGTTGGTGATTTACAGGTTGAGGGAGCGTTAGCATTGATTTTGAAAGATGCTATCAAACCGAACTTGGTTCAGACAATTTACGGTACACCTGCCTTTGTACACGGTGGTCCATTTGCCAATATCGCTCATGGATGTAACTCTGTTTTGGCAACAAGCACAGCCCTTCGCTTGGCTGATTATACTGTTACTGAAGCTGGTTTTGGTGCGGACCTTGGTGCTGAGAAATTCCTTGATATCAAGACACCAAACTTGCCAACATCTCCAGATGCAGTTGTCATCGTCGCAACTCTTCGTGCCCTTAAGATGAATGGTGGCGTAGCTAAAGACGCTCTCACAGAGGAAAATGTGGAGGCAGTTCGTGCAGGTTTTGCTAACTTGAAGCGCCACGTTGAAAATATTCGTAAGTTTGGTATTCCTGCAGTTGTAGCTATTAATGAATTTGTCACTGATACAGAAGCTGAAATTGCAGCCTTGAAAGAACTTTGTGCTTCTATTGATGTGCCAGTTGAACTAGCAAGTGTCTGGGCTGATGGGGCAGAAGGTGGTGTAGCACTTGCCGAAACACTTGTCAAGACAATCTCTGAAAATCCAGCCAACTATACTCGTCTTTATGACAACGACCTTTCTGTCCAAGAAAAGATTGAAAAGATTGTTACTGAAATCTATCGCGGTACAAAAGTCAACTTTGAAAAGAAAGCTCAAACGCAAATCGCCCAAATCGTTCAGAATGGTTGGGACAAATTGCCAATCTGTATGGCTAAAACTCAGTACAGTTTCTCTGATAATCCAAATGCACTTGGAGCTCCAGAAAACTTTGAAATTACCATCCGTGAATTGGTACCCAAATTAGGTGCAGGCTTCATTGTTGCCCTAACTGGTGATGTTATGACCATGCCAGGACTTCCAAAACGTCCAGCCGCTCTTAATATGGATGTTGAAAGTGATGGAACGGTCCTAGGCTTGTTCTAATGATATAGATTATTTTAAATGAGTTTGGAAAAGCTTTCCAAACTCATTTTCTTGTCTAGATATGAGGAGTTGTCTTCAGTTGATGAAAGGTTTGTTTTCTAGACACAATCAGTCTAGGTAAAGATATTTTCCATGATTTTTGATATAATAGAAACATTGACTTCAAGAGTAAGGAAGAGAAGATGAACGCATTATTAAATGGAATGAATGACCGTCAGGCTGAGGCGGTGCAAACAACAGAAGGGCCCTTGTTAATCATGGCAGG
>CAJZDE010000161.1:0-3950 GCA_915063165.1 uncultured Streptococcus sp. | reverse complement strand
AAAGTTGCTTATTGTTAAGATAAAGGAGTTTTCAAGGTGAAAAATAAATGGTTATTAAAATCAGTCAGCTATAGTGTTCTCGCATTCTTTCTATTACTGATTCAGTTATCGCAAGGAGTAGATGCAGATACCATCTCTGCAGGTTCGGGCAATCGTATCCATTTCATAAATACTAAAGCAAAATCCGGGAGTGATGCCATCCTTCTGGAAAGCAATGGTCACTATGCTTTGATTGATATGGGTGAAGACTATGATTTCCCTGATGGGAGTGACCCACGCTATCCAAGCCGCTGGGGAATTTCCATGAGAAATTATCAAGTATTGGAGGATCGATTGATTCGCCACTTGGATCAAATAGGTGTAAAAAAATTAGATTTTATTATAGGAACTCATGTTCATAGTGACCATATTGGTGGAGCAGACGAAATACTCAATCGATATCAGGTCGGTAAGTTTTATTTGAAAAAATATTCAGATGATCGGATCACAGCAAACTGGGGACTATGGGATAATCTTTTCAATTATGATAATGCTTTGAGAGCAGCTCAAAAACGAGGAGTTACTCTTATCCAGAATATTTCAGATGAGGATAGCCACCTAAAATTAGGTGATATGGATATCCAACTCTACAACTATAAGAATGAATATGATGCTGACGGGAATCTGAAAAAAGTTCGAGATGATAACTCCAACTCCATTGTTTCAGTAGTGACTGTGGCAGGAAAGAGAATCTATCTTGGTGGAGATTTGGATAATGCCGAAGGAGCAGAAGATAAGTTAGGTCCAGTTATTGGCAAGGTTGATATGATGAAATGGAACCACCATTATGATGCGACAATTTCAAATACGATTAATTTCCTTGAAAACTTATCACCAAAAATGATTATTCAGACAACTGGTGGAGATATTAATGTTGCTTCAACAAGAGAATATCTTCAAAAGAAAAACATTCAGGTTCTCCACGCTTCTAGCCAAACTCAAGATGCAACGGTTTTTGACATTAGCGATAAAGGATTTGCTAATGTTTCAAATACCTTCCCTAATATCCCTGTAGTTGACGAAAAATGGTATCAAGAAGATGGTTATTGGAAATATCGTTTGACTGACGGAGAAATGGCTATCGGCTGGAGAGAGATTGGCGGAGCCACTTATTTCTTTAATGGAAAAGGACAAATGCAAGCAGGTCGCTGGCTTCACCTTAACGACGACTGGGGAGAAAATGCCAAAGGGAATGATTACTATCTGAACCAAAATGGTAAAATGCAAACTGGTGGTTGGTTCAAACTAGATGACTCTTGGTATTATATCCAATCAAATGGTGCTAGACGATTTAGCGAGCTCTCTGAAATTGGAGGGAAAAAGTATCTCTTTGCGGCAGATGGGAAGATGCTAACAGGACACCAAGTTTATAATGGCAAGAAGATGTTCTTTAGCGAAAGTGGTGCACTCCAAACAGCAGGTAAGCCTTCAACATGGCAAAAGATTGATTCAAATTGGTATTTCTATGATGAGGATGGGCTAAAGACCATCGGTAAAAAGAATATCAATGGAAGCACATACTACTTTAATCAAGAAGGTATCATGCAAACTGGCTGGGCCTTTGTTGATGATCACTGGAACTATTTTGCAAGTTCTGGAGCTATGAAAACTGGCTGGGTCAAGGATCAGGAAACATGGTATTATCTGGATAAAGATGGCATCATGTTAACTGGTAGACAAGATATAAATGGTGTTCGTTACTATTTGAATGCTAGTGGTGCCATGCAGACTGGCTGGAAGTGGCAAGACAATAGCTGGTACTTCTATACGAACTCAGGTGCTATGAAAACTGGTTGGTTGAAAGATAAAGAATCATGGTATTATTTGGATCCAGAAACTGGTATTATGGCTGTAGGATCTAAAGAGATTGACGGTAAGAACTATTTCTTCAGCTCTGCAGGTACTATGCAAGTTGGATGGCAGTGGTCAAATGATTCTTGGCATTATTACGCTACGTCGGGAGCACTCCAAACTGGTTGGTTGAAAGATGGTGATGCCTGGTATTATCTTGAAGGTAAGGAAGGCGTTATGTTAGTCGGCCTCCATCAAGTAGATGGTAAGCAATATTACTTTAGCAAATCTGGAGCCATGCAAACTGGCTGGAAATGGTTTGGTAATCATTACCGTTACTTTGAATCAAATGGAGCTATGAAAACTGGTTGGATAAAAGACAAAGGCGTCTGGTATTATCTAAATCCTGAAGATGGCATCATGTTGGTTGGCCTTCATAAAGTAAATGGTGATCATTATTACTTTGATGAGTCAGGAGCTATGCAAACGGGTTGGAAACAGCTTGATGGTAATTGGTACTATTTCCAAGCTGATGGTTCTTTGTTGAAGAACGCAACAACACCTGATGGTTACAAAGTAAACGAAGAAGGAATCTGGAAACAGGCTGTTGCTACTGTAAATAGCGATGCAGTCAAGCCAGAACAGAAACAAGAAGCTAATTCCTCTATTGTTGAACAACCTAAACAAGATTCAAATCTAGAAGCCAACGCTTCTGATAAGAAAGAAAAAGAATAAAGAAGAAATCCCCTACTGGCAACTAATTTATCAGTAGGGGATTTTTTAATTTCGTTTTAATTTAGCCAGTACAAGGTTCAGTGCATAGTGGAGTGTTTTGTCTTTGGTGATAAAGAGGGTCAAGAGGTAATAGATACCACAAGTTGCTACGGTAGACAGAACCATGAGAATCATATTGAAGTTTACTGTGTAGGAATTGATTTGGAAAATCATCTTGAAAATATAGAAGATTGGGATAAAACCAAGGGATATGAGGCTATAACGTGTTAAGGTTATAAAAATTTCTTTTAAACTAATCAGTTGGTGTTTCTTGATAAAATGAATTTCAAGTAAAACAACGATAGTTTCTGCGATAATGGTCGTAGCGATGTAATACTCAGGTGCAAAAATATTATTGAAATACAAGATGCTATTCAATAGTATATTGGCACCACCACCAAGGAAGTAGAAGGCAGTTAAGCGATTTTCATGGTCATTGATAAAGATGATCTGTTTACCAAGAATCAATTCAATAGCCCAGATGATGGTACGAAAAGCGAAGACGCTAGTTACGATACCCGCTTCAAGATATTTTTCAGATGAATAAATAACAGTTGCGTACCGTCCCAATATCATAATCCCGATACTAGTTGGAACCATAAGGAAATAGAATAAGGATGCCGCTTGATTCACGAGATAATTATAGGACTTGTAATCCTTTTTCCCGAGATAGTAGCCGAGGCGTGGAATACTGACGTTGATAGCTCCACTCAAGACACTGGCAATCAGCATGACGATACTATAGGCAATTGTATAGTAGGAAATATAGTTCTCATCAGGTCCCTTGGTGATAAACATTCTATCTAGCAAGGTATAAAGCATATTAGCGTTTGCTAAGAGAAGCATAGTAAAGAGTGGTTTAGAAGCTTTAGCTAATTCGACGAAACCAATCTTAACAAAAGAAACTTCTCTCTTAATCCAAAGAAAACTGAGCAGGTAGTTGAGGATAGTGGTCGCTGTCATAACGATAGCATAAGGAACGATATCATCTGCCGTTTTAACGAAGGCGAAGATAGCGACCAGCATGGTAATTCGAATAATTAATGTCTTATAGAGGATGAAGGCATAATTTTCATAAGCCTCGTTCATCCATTCGATATTGAGAAATTGGAAGAGTGCTTGGGCCCCTAGAATGTAGTAGAGGACTTTCAGATTCTCAATGCTGGTGTCAAAGAAGATAATGAGGAAGTAGATACCTGTCGTCAGGAGAGAGGTGAAAACCGAGATATAAAACAACTTAGAAAAGACGTAGTTGATTTTATTCTTGTCATCCTTGACCTTACTAATAGCTCGAATCCCGTAGTTGTATATTCCAAAGGCAGCTAGTGGAATAACGAAACTTGCCC
>CAJZDE010000160.1:0-3951 GCA_915063165.1 uncultured Streptococcus sp. | reverse complement strand
CTTACTCAAATAGTCTACCATAAAGCCACTTATCTTGCAATAAAAATTTTGGAAATAAGAAAAATGATAGAATTTGAAAGAAAGTGATAAAAATTGCTTGACTTTGGTAGAAATTGTGCTAGAATGAATAGTGTAAACGATAACAGGAGGTGGTTTGGTGTTAAAAACTGAGAGAAAACAATTAATTTTAGAGCAACTTAATCAGCATCAAGTGGTTTCTTTAGAAAAGTTAGTTAGTTTGTTAGAAACATCAGAATCAACGGTACGAAGAGATTTGGATGAGTTGGAGGCGGAAAACAAGCTTCGCCGTGTGCATGGTGGAGCAGAACTACCTCACTCCTTGCAGGAAGAAGAAACCATCCAAGAAAAATCTGTCAAAAACCTTCAAGAGAAGAAGCTGCTGGCTCAAAAAGCAGCCTCTCTTATCAAGGAACAAGATGTTATCTTTATTGATGCTGGAACGACAACTGCATTTTTAATCAAGGAATTGGTTAATAAGAATATTACAGTTGTGACCAACTCCATTCACCATGCGGTTCAGTTGGTTGAAAAACAGATTCCAACTGTCATGGTTGGAGGAAGTGTCAAGATGGCAACAGATGCATGTATCGGGGGCGTTGCTCTTAACCAAATCAATCAATTGCACTTTGACCGTGCCTTTATTGGGATGAATGGTGTCGACGATGGTTATTATACGACTCCAGATATGGAGGAGGGAGCCGTTAAGCGTGCTATTTTAGAGAATGCCAAACAAACCTATGTATTGGTGGATTCGTCAAAGATTGGTCAAACTTGCTTTGCCAAGGTAGCACCTCTCAAACGCGCTATTGTCATCACAAGTCAAGGGCATGAGCTCTTGCAGGCTATTAAGAAGAAAACGGAGGTAATAGAAGTATGATTTATACAGTCACACTTAATCCATCCATAGACTATATCGTTCGCTTGGACCAAGTTCAAGTCGGCAGTGTCAATCGTATGGACAGTGATGATAAGTTTGCTGGTGGGAAAGGAATCAATGTCAGTCGAGTTTTGAAACGCTTGGGTATTCCAAATACTGCGACTGGATTTATCGGAGGATTTACTGGTAAATTTATCACAGATACTTTGGCAGAAGAGGAAATTGAGACACGTTTTGTTCAAGTAGCAGAAGATACTCGCATCAATGTCAAGATTAAAGCAGACCAAGAAACAGAAATCAATGGAACTGGTCCTAATGTTGAACCGGCTCAGCTAGAAGAATTGAAAGTTATCTTATCTAGTTTGACAGCAGAAGATACGGTTGTGTTTGCGGGTTCGAGTGCTAAGAACCTAGGCAATGTTATCTATAAGGATTTGATTGCATTGACACGCCAGACTGGTGCGCAAGTGGTTTGTGATTTTGAAGGACAGACCTTAATTGATAGTTTGGACTACCAGCCACTATTGGTTAAACCAAACAATCACGAGCTTGGAGCCATCTTTGGAGTGAAACTCGAAAGTTTAGATGAAATCGAGAAATATGCTCGAGAATTGTTAGCTAAAGGTGCTCAAAACGTTATCATCTCTATGGCTGGGGACGGTGCCCTTCTTATCACATCTGAGGGAGCTTACTTCGCAAAACCTATCAAGGGAACAGTCAAAAATTCCGTGGGAGCTGGTGACTCAATGGTTGCTGGGTTTACAGGTGAATTTGTCAAATCTAAAGATGCAGTAGAAGCCTTTAAATGGGGAGTAGCTTGTGGAACTGCAACGACCTTCTCGGATGACTTGGCAACAGCGGAATTTATTAAAGAAACATATGAAAAAGTTGAGGTAGAAAAACGATGAAAATTCAAGACCTATTGAGAAAAGATGTCATGTTGCTAGATTTGCAGGCAACTGAAAAAACAGCTGTCATCGAAGAGATGATTAAAAGTTTGGTAGATCACGGTTACGTGACGGATTTTGAAACCTTTAAAGAAGGGATCTTAGCGCGTGAAGCTCTCACTTCCACTGGTTTGGGTGACGGAATTGCTATGCCTCACAGTAAAAACTCTGCGGTCAAAGAAGCAACAGTTCTCTTTGCTAAGTCAAACAAGGGTGTTGACTATGAAAGCTTGGATGGGCAACCAACAGACCTCTTCTTCATGATTGCTGCTCCAGAAGGTGCCAATGATACTCACTTGGCAGCCTTGGCAGAATTATCTCAATACTTGATGAAAGACGGTTTTGCTGACAAACTTCGTCAAGTAACATCAGCTGATCAAGTTATTGAACTTTTTGACCAAGCTTCAGAAAAAGCTGAGGAGCCTGTTCAAGCACCTGCTAATGACTCTGGCGATTTTATCGTAGCTGTTACAGCTTGTACGACAGGTATTGCCCACACATACATGGCCCAAGAAGCTCTTCAAAAAGTGGCTGCTGAAATGGGTGTTGGGATCAAGGTTGAAACCAATGGTGCTAGCGGTGTTGGTAATCAACTAACTGCAGAAGACATTCGCAAGGCTAAAGCTGTTATCATCGCTGCAGACAAGGCAGTAGAAATGGATCGTTTTGATGGTAAACCTTTGGTTAACCGTCCAGTTGCAGACGGTATCCGTAAGACAGAAGAGCTGATCAACTTGGCTCTTTCAGGAGATGCTGAAGTCTACCGTGCTGCTAATGGAGCAAAAGCTGCAACAGTATCTAATGAAAAACAAAGTATCGGTGGTGCTTTCTACAAACACTTGATGAGTGGTGTATCTCAAATGTTGCCATTCGTTATCGGTGGTGGTATCATGATTGCCCTTGCTTTCTTAATCGACGGAGCTTTTGGTGTGCCACAAGATAGTCTTGGCAACCTCGGATCCTACCATGAACTAGCTTCTATGTTCATGAAAATCGGTGGGGCTGCCTTTGGCTTGATGCTTCCAGTTTTTGCAGGATACGTAGCCTACTCTATCGCTGAAAAACCAGGTTTGGTAGCAGGTTTTGTGGCTGGTGCTATTGCCAAAGAAGGTTTTGCCTTTGGTAAAATTCCTTATGCCGCAGGTGGTGAAGCAACTTCAACTCTTGCAGGTGTCTCATCTGGTTTCCTAGGTGCCCTTGTTGGTGGATTTATCGCAGGTGCCTTGGTTCTTGCTATCAAGAAATACATTAAAGTTCCTCGTTCACTTGAAGGTGCTAAATCAATCCTTCTCTTGCCACTTTTTGGAACAATCTTAACAGGATTTGTCATGCTAGCTGTTAACATCCCGATGGCAGCAATCAACACTGCTATGAATGACTTCCTAGGCGGTCTTGGAGGAGGATCAGCTGTCCTTCTCGGTATCGTTCTTGGTGGTATGATGGCTGTCGATATGGGTGGACCTGTCAATAAAGCAGCCTATGTCTTTGGGACAGGTACGCTTGCAGCGACTGTTTCTTCAGGTGGTTCTGTAGCCATGGCAGCAGTTATGGCTGGAGGAATGGTGCCTCCACTTGCCATCTTTGTCGCAACCCTTCTCTTTAAAGATAAATTTACCAAAGAAGAACGTAACTCTGGTTTGACAAACATCATCATGGGCTTGTCATTCATCACTGAAGGAGCAATCCCATTTGGTGCCGCTGACCCAGCTCGTGCGATTCCAAGCTTCATCCTTGGTTCTGCAGTAGCAGGAGGACTCGTTGGCCTTGCAGGAATCAAACTCATGGCGCCACACGGAGGAATCTTCGTCATCGCTCTTACTTCAAATGCCCTTCTCTACCTTGCCTTTGTCTTGGTTGGCGCAATTGTAAGTGGTGTGGTTTATGGTTACCTACGCAAACCACAAGCATAAAAAAGAATTCATATACCAAAATGACTGAACACGAAAGTGGGTAGTCATTTTTTTGATAATGGAGTTAGGGAGAATGGGCTTTGAAGTGATATAGAAGTAGATCGTAGAGATTTTCACTCTTCATTTAAACGATAGAATGCAAAAGTTTGTATAAATACCATGGAGGTGAAAAGTGTCTTGAATGATTCTAGAAAAG
>CAJZDE010000159.1:0-4014 GCA_915063165.1 uncultured Streptococcus sp. | reverse complement strand
TCCCACCTGCCTTTCCAGGAACTGAATAAAGAGGAATTCCCGCCATACTCAACCGCTCAATATCGCGATAAATCGTTCGTACAGATACTTCAAACAATCGAGCTAATTCAGGAGCCGTTGTACTGCCTTTTTCTAAAAGTAGATATAGGATACGAAATAGTCTTGATTCTGCCATAAAATCACCTCTCTTTTATTATACCAGTTATAGTGCTAGGTCTGGAAAGTTTAACTAGACAAGTATTGATCAAGACAAAGTAGCTATTTCTGCACAAGTTCGTTGGTTTATTCTTGACAGCTAGCCCCTCGTCCATTATGATAATAATAAAGATACTAGAGAATGAGGAAAATGCAATGGCAAACCCAACTTTTGGTGAAAAAAAAGAGAATGTGACCTACCAGTCCCGCTATGGTGTGTACGCAGTTATTCCGGATGCGGAGAAAAAACAAATTGTCCTAGTTCAAGCCCCCAATGGTGCTTGGTTCTTGCCAGGCGGAGAGATTGAAGCAGGCGAAGATCATCAAGAAGCACTGAAGAGAGAACTAATCGAAGAACTTGGCTTTACAGCTGAGATTGGAACCTATTATGGGCAAGCTGATGAGTATTTCTACTCTCGCCACCGTGATACCTACTACTACAATCCAGCTTATCTCTACGAAGCTATTTCTTTTCAAGAAGTACAAAAACCATTGGAAGATTTTAATCATATCGCCTGGTTCCCCATTGATGAAGCAATGGAAAAACTCAAACGTGGTAGCCATAAATGGGGAATTGAAGCTTGGAAAATCCAGCATGGAATTGGCTAAAATACACGATTTTATCCAAAAAGTGCTATAATAGAGTTAGAAAATCGGAGGAACTGTTATGAAGCTTATCAATACGACAAACTCACACTCGCAACTTGTTAAAAGCCAATTAGAAAGCACAGACGCAACTCTTGTCGAGGTCTATTCTGCTGGAAACACAGATGTAGTTTTCACACAAGCCCCGCTTCACTATGAAATCCTCATTTCCAACAAACACCGTGCTATTCGTGAACCTGAAATCGAAACCATCCAAGACTTCTTCTTGAAACGTAAAATCGATAAAGGAAGCATTGATGAAGCCAATATCAAGACGCTTTATTCAGATAAATTGATTGAGATTTCAATCCCTATAAAATAAGAAGACCAGCCAAAAGCTGGTTTTCTTTTGCAAAAAAGATTGGTAGTTGTATACTACCAATCTTTTAATTCTATTTCACCGCTTCTTTTAAAGCATCTACCTTGTCTAATCGTTCCCATGGAAGGTCAATATCTGTACGTCCCATGTGTCCATAAGCCGCTGTTTGACGGTAAATTGGGCGTTTGAGATCCAGCATTTGAATAATTCCTGCAGGGCGAAGGTCAAAGATTTGACGCGCTGCTTTTTCAAGCTTGCTTTCAGCTACTGTTCCTGTACCAAAAGTATCGATACGAACAGAAACAGGTTGCGCCACCCCGATAGCATAGGCCAATTGTACTTCTGCCTTCTTAGCAAGGCCTGCTGCAACGATGTTCTTGGCAATGTAGCGAGCTGCATAAGAGGCTGAACGGTCCACCTTCGTCGCATCCTTACCTGAGAAGGCACCACCACCATGACGAGAGTAGCCACCATAGGTATCCACGATAATCTTACGACCAGTCAAACCTGAGTCTCCTTGAGGTCCACCGATTACAAAACGACCAGTTGGATTGATGAAGAATTTGGTTTGCTCATCCAAGTAAGATGCTGGAATAACTTCCTTGATAACCTTGCTAATCACATCATTGTGAATTTGTTCATTGCTAACTTCTGGGTCGTGCTGAGTTGAAATAACGACTGTATCCACCCGTACTGGACGATCATTTTCATCATACTCAACCGTAACTTGTGATTTAGCATCTGGACGAAGGTAACTGATTTCACCAGACTTACGAAGTTCTGCCAAACGACGAACCAACTTGTGGCTGAGTGAGATTGGCAATGGCATGAGTTCTTCTGTCTCATCCACCGCAAACCCAAACATAAGACCTTGGTCTCCAGCACCAATCAAGTCCAGTGGATCTTGATCTGCATTCCCACGAACCTCCAAGGCTTCGTTAACACCTTGGGCGATATCTGGTGACTGCTCAACAAGTGACGGATGAACTCCCACCGTCTCCGCAGAAAAACCATACTCCGTATTGGTATAACCAATTTCTGCAATGGTATCACGAACCACACGGTTGATATCCACATAGGCATTCGTAGAAATTTCACCAAAAACATGGACGGAACCTGTGTAGACAGCTGTCTCGGCAGCAACGTGCGCATCTGGATCTTTAGCTAAAATAGCATCCAAAATCGCATCTGAAATTTGGTCTGCAATCTTATCCGGATGCCCCTCAGATACAGATTCAGACGTGAATAATTTACGTTCTGACATAAAAATGTCCCCCCTTAAAAAATATTCGTTATAGAGTTACAAAGAACTGATAGGAAAACTACTAGTAATGAATGCCTACCACCTTATCGGGACTATATAACCTTATCATTATACCACTTTTTACTTTTTTTTGCAGTATTTTCTCTAAATAAAAACTCAGTAGAATCACCTGATTCTACTGAGTTTTTAAAATGTTTGGCGTTTGGCTTTTCGCTCGGCACGGCCACGAGCACGATTTTCAGCACGCTTGGTTTTGCGGCGTTTTTCATCCACCGCCCATTGAATCTTCTTCTTATAGCCAGGTTTGACTTTTTTCTTTTTCTTTTTAACCAAGCCAATCATTTCAATATCAAGCTTATCCTGCTTCTTTTCACGATTAACACGACGATCACGGTCATAGGTATCTTGAAACTCTCCGTCTTTGACCATCTTAGGAGTAAACTTGATTCCTAATTTCTCCAACTCACGGATATCCGAGTCATCGCTTGGCTGGTAAAGGGTGATCGCTGTACCAGGCAGTCCGTTGCGCCCAGTTCGTCCAACACGGTGAACAAAGAAGGACAAGTCTTGCGGAATGGCATCATTGATAACATGGCTGACACCTTCAATGTCAATTCCACGCGCTGCCAAGTCTGTTGCGACAATGTACTCAAAATCCAGATTTTTCACCTGATTCATGATCCGCTTGCGTTCACGAGGAGCAATATCTCCATGAATCTTAGCCACCTTCAAGCCTTGAGCTGTTAGGTATGTATGCAATTCATCTGCACGCGTTTTTGTGTTAACAAAGATCATTGCCAAATAAGGCTGCATCAACTGAGTCAGCTGGTAAATTTGAGCATTCTTGTCGCGGCCCTTGGTCGAAATCAACCAGTTATCGATCGTATCTGAGATAACTGTTTTTGTCTTGATTTTTTCCATAACAGGATTTGACAAGTATTTTTTCAAGAACGGTTGCAATTTTTGTGGAATAGTTGCTGAAAAGACCATGAATTGCAAGTCTTTTGGAAGGCTTCCTGCAATCTTATCAACGGTTTCCAAGAATCCCATATCCAAGGTCATATCGGCTTCATCAACTACAAATGTCTTAGCCTTGTGAATAGCTAAATCACCAGATTTGACCAAGTCATAGATACGACCTGGCGTTCCGATAACGATATGGGGCTGGTTACTTGCCAATTTATCAATCTGGCGTGCCTTATCCGTACCACCCACATAATTAACCACACGAACTTCGACATCTGAGTGAGCTGCAATCTGACGAGCTGCTTGGTAGATTTGAGTGGCCAACTCACGACTTGGTGCAGTAATGACTGCTTGCACACTATCGCTAGTTTCATCTAATTGCTGGAAAATTGGTAATAAGAAAGTATGAGTCTTTCCTGAACCTGTTTTTGATTCACCGACCAAATCTCGACCTGCCAAGACAATAGGAATTAACTTATCCTGTACCTCTGTCGGAGTTGTAAATTTCAACTCCTCCAAAGCTTTTTCTATATAGTTTTTAAACTGAAATTTCGTAAATGACATACTATCCTCGATAGATCGGAAGAGCGTCGTGTAGGGAAAGAGTGTAGATCTCGGTGGTCGC
>CAJZDE010000158.1:0-4015 GCA_915063165.1 uncultured Streptococcus sp. | reverse complement strand
AACTGAACAAGCCGTTGCTGTCGGTAAACTCGTTGCAGAACGTGCAAACGCTAAAGGTATTTCAGAAGTGGTGTTCGACCGCGGTGGATATCTATATCACGGACGTGTGAAAGCTTTGGCTGATGCAGCTCGTGAAAACGGATTGAAATTCTAATAGGAGGACACTAGAAAATGGCATTTAAAGACAATGCAGTTGAATTAGAAGAACGCGTAGTTGCTGTCAACCGTGTTACAAAAGTTGTTAAAGGTGGACGTCGTCTTCGTTTCGCAGCTCTTGTTGTTGTTGGTGACCACAACGGTCGCGTAGGATTTGGTACTGGTAAGGCTCAAGAAGTTCCAGAAGCAATCCGCAAAGCAGTAGAAGATGCTAAGAAAAACTTGATTGAAGTTCCTATGGTTGGGACAACAATCCCACACGAAGTTCTTTCAGAATTCGGTGGAGCTAAAGTATTGTTGAAACCTGCTGTAGAAGGTTCTGGAGTTGCCGCTGGTGGTGCAGTTCGTGCCGTTGTGGAATTGGCAGGTGTGGCAGATATTACATCTAAATCACTTGGTTCTAACACTCCAATCAACATTGTTCGCGCAACTGTTGAAGGTTTGAAACAATTGAAACGCGCTGAAGAAGTTGCTGCCCTTCGTGGTATTTCAGTTTCTGATTTGGCATAAGAAAGGGGATAAAATGGCTCAAATTAAAATTACTTTGACTAAGTCTCCAATCGGACGCATTCCATCACAACGTAAAACTGTTGTAGCACTTGGACTTGGCAAATTGAACAGCTCTGTTATCAAAGAAGACAACGCTGCTATCCGTGGTATGATCACTGCAGTATCTCACTTGGTAACAGTTGAAGAAGTAAACTAATAATTTTTAGGGGATGTGGCAATACTCATCCCCTAAAACTAGGTATAGTCATCTAAGATGACCATGTATAGGCGAGTTGATAAGGGAGACAACCTTTTCTCTCTTATCGGCGCTAGCATTTTACAAAAGAGGAGAAAATAATAATGAAACTTCATGAATTGAAACCTGCAGAAGGTTCTCGTAAAGTACGTAACCGTGTTGGTCGTGGTACTTCATCAGGTAACGGTAAAACATCTGGTCGCGGTCAAAAAGGTCAAAAAGCTCGTAGCGGTGGCGGAGTTCGCCTTGGTTTTGAAGGTGGACAAACTCCATTGTTCCGTCGTCTTCCAAAACGTGGATTCACTAACATCAACGCTAAAGAATACGCAATTGTAAACCTTGACCAATTGAACGTCTTTGAAGACGGTGCAGAAGTAACTCCAGTTGTACTTATCGAAGCAGGAATTGTGAAAGCTGAAAAATCAGGAGTTAAAATTCTTGGTAACGGTGAGTTGACTAAGAAATTGACTGTGAAAGCAGCTAAATTCTCTAAATCAGCTGAAGAAGCTATCACTGCTAAAGGTGGTTCTGTAGAAGTCATCTAAGAGAGGTGACCCATGTTTTTTAAATTACTAAAAGAAGCGCTCAAGGTTAAACAAGTTCGATCAAAAATTCTCTTTACAATTTTTATCATTCTTGTTTTCCGTATTGGGACAAGTATTACAGTTCCAGGTGTGAATGCGAAAAGTTTAGAAGCTCTCAGTGGTTTATCTTTCTTGAACATGCTTAGTCTTGTTTCAGGGAATGCCATGAAGAACTTCTCCGTTTTTGCACTCGGAGTAAGTCCATATATCACTGCTTCAATCGTTGTTCAATTGCTACAAATGGATATTTTACCGAAGTTTGTAGAATGGGGCAAACAAGGGGAAGTAGGACGGAGAAAACTAAACCAAGCTACTCGTTATATTGCACTTGTGCTTGCATTTGTTCAATCTATCGGGATTACAGCAGGATTTAACACTCTTTCTGGAGCAAAATTATTAACGACAGCTTTAACACCACAAGTCTTTGTTACTATCGGTATTATCCTTACAGCAGGTAGTATGATTGTAACTTGGCTAGGGGAACAAATTACAGATAAGGGATACGGAAACGGTGTTTCTATGATTATCTTTGCAGGTATTGTCGCTTCAATCCCTGAAATGATTAAAGGAATCTATGTTGACTACTTCGTCAATATTCCAAGTAGCCGTTTGACTTCATCTATTATCTTTGTCGTTATTTTGATTATCGCTGTCTTGTTGATTGTATACTTTACAACCTTTGTTCAACAGGCAGAATATAAAATTCCAATCCAATATACAAAAGTTGCTCAAGGAGCCCCATCAAGCTCATACCTTCCATTGAAGGTGAACCCAGCGGGGGTTATCCCAGTTATCTTTGCAAGTTCCATTACAGCAGCACCTGCAGCCATTCTTCAATTTTTGAGTGCTACAGGTCATGATTGGGCTTGGGTACGTACAGCACAGGAAATGTTATCTACAACATCTCCGACAGGTGTTGCTATGTATGCCTTGTTAATCATTCTCTTTACATTCTTCTATACGTTTGTACAGATCAATCCAGAGAAAGCAGCAGAAAACTTGCAAAAGAGTGGAGCCTACATTCATGGTGTCCGTCCTGGTAAGGGTACTGAAGAGTTCATGTCGAAACTTCTTCGTCGCCTTGCGACTGTCGGATCAATCTTCCTTGGTGTGATTTCAATCTTGCCGATTGTGGCAAAAGATGTCTTTGGTCTTTCAGAAGCTGTTGCTTTTGGGGGAACTAGTCTTTTGATCATTATCTCAACTGGTATCGAAGGAATCAAACAGCTAGAAGGTTACCTATTGAAACGTAAGTATGTTGGTTTCATGGACAAAACAGAATAAAAGCAAGATTACTTTTGCTTATAGAGTGGAGTATGAAGGTCTATCTATCAGAGAGATTTTCGTCTCCCCTCTTCTATTTTGTTTTTAAATAGGGGTTGAAACGAATTTCTGCTTCTATTTAAATACAAAATAAGGAGATCCTATCATGAATCTTTTGATTATGGGCTTACCTGGAGCAGGTAAGGGAACGCAAGCAGCTAAAATTGTGGAGCAATTCCACGTGGCACACATTTCAACTGGCGATATGTTCCGTGCTGCTATGGCAAATCAAACTGAAATGGGTGTACTTGCCAATTCATATATTGACAAAGGTGAGTTGGTTCCAGATGAAGTTACAAATGGAATTGTTAAAGAACGCCTTTCTCAGGACGACATCAAAGAAACAGGTTTCTTGTTGGATGGTTACCCACGTACGATTGAACAAGCTCATGCCTTGGACAAAACATTGGCGGAACTCGGTATCGAACTAGAAGGTGTGATCAATATCGAAGTGAATCCAGATTGTCTCTTAGAACGTTTGAGTGGCCGTATCATCCACCGCGAAACAGGTGAAACCTTCCACAAAGTTTTCAACCCACCCGTTGACTATAAAGAGGAAGATTATTACCAACGTGAGGATGACAAACCTGAGACAGTGAAGCGTCGTTTGGATGTGAATATCGCGCAAGGTGAACCAATCATTGCTCACTACCGTGCCAAAGGTTTGGTCCACGATATCGAAGGAAATCAAGATATCAATGATGTGTTCAAAGACATCGAAAAAGTATTGACAAATTTGAAATAAAGCGTTTTTCACACTTGCAAAAAATCGCTACAAATGTTATACTGAGATAGTCTGACTTATAATTGTTGTCTCTGTTTTCAGGGGCATCGAATCGAAATTTATGGAGGTGCTTTTGCGTGGCAAAAGACGATGTGATTGAAGTTGAAGGCAAAGTAGTTGATACAATGCCTAACGCAATGTTTACGGTTGAACTTGAAAATGGACATCAGATTTTAGCAACAGTTTCTGGTAAAATTCGTAAAAACTATATTCGTATTTTAGCGGGAGATCGTGTTACTGTCGAGATGAGTCCATATGACTTGACACGTGGACGTATCACTTACCGCTTTAAATAATCGAAAAACTTGGAGGGATAAGAAATGAAAGTAAGACCATCGGTCAAACCAATTTGCGAATACTGTAAAGTAATTCGTCGTAATGGTCGTGTTATGGTAATTTGCCCAGCAAATCCAAAACACAAAC
>CAJZDE010000157.1:0-4042 GCA_915063165.1 uncultured Streptococcus sp. | reverse complement strand
AGAGTGATAGCTTGCCAGTTGGCCAGACCAAGATAACCCAAGCTGGTCAAGATGGAGTGCGTACAATCGTCACCCGTCAGTACATGGTAGATGGAAAAGTAGAGAGAAGCCAGGAAATCTCCAACGAAGTGACAACACCAGCAGTATCGGAGATCGTAACCGTCGGAACAGCTCCTGTTAGCGAGAAACCAACAGACGCTCCTATAAATGAAGTTCCAAGCTTAAAGGTTGAGGAAAAGGATGTTACCACGACGGTAGCAGAACCCTACACTCGAGAACGAGTAGAGAGTGATAGTTTGCCAGTTGGCCAGACCAAGATAACACAAGCAGGTCAAGAGGGCGTGCGTACGATTGTGACTCGTCAGTATTTAGTAGATGGAAAAGTCGAAAATACAGAGGAAATCTCTAACACTATCACAAAAGAAGCAGTTCCTCAGATTATCAAAGTCGGTACAAAACCAATTTCTACAAATGCGGATCACGCTCCTGTGGAACCAGAAAAAGGAACCCTCGACCTCGAACCCTTGCAACAATTAGTGGAAGAGGCCGATAGCATCCAGAAAACGCATCAGTATTTCAATGATACCACTGCAGATCAAGAGTCTTATAAACAGGCAGTTGCAAATGCCCAAGCTCTCTTTGAGACATCTCATGCCAGTCAAGAACAGGTTGATTCTTTGAAAAAAGCCCTTGAAACTGCTAAGAATAATTTAGACGGCCAACCTGTTGATAAGAAAACTCTTGGAGTTGAATTTGACATGAAGGATGTGACTCAGTCTACAGTTGCTTACCAGTATGCTGATGAACAAGCCAAACTCCGCTATCGCCGTGCTCTAGATCAGGCCAAGCTCGTTTTGGACAATCCTTTCGCCAATCAAGCCTTGGTCGATCAAGTTCGGACGGATCTCGAGGCAGCTCGTCAAGCTCTGGATGGTGTTAAGAGAAAACCAACCCTCTCTCTAGTCCGTGTCGAGAAGGAAGAAGACAAACGCCAAGTTTCTCTTAGCTATCACTTGACGGATGCTACAGCTAGCTATCAATCAGCCAAAGTGCGGCTATACAAGGGAGAAACGTTAATCAAGGAAGTCGACCTTGTGGACCTCGGTCAAAAATTGACACTTGATGACTTGGACTACTATACTCCTTATACCCTCAAAACTGTCATGAAATATGACCTGGGTCAAGGGGAACAAACTAGTATAGAGGATCAACGCACGGTTCAGCTAGATTATAAGAAGGTTGAAATTAAAGACATCGACCGTATCGAACTGTACGGTAAAGATGGTAGTCACTACCGACGTTACCTATCCTTGTCAGAAGTGCCGTCTGATTTGGACAACTACTATGTCCGCATTCAGTCAGACAAGTTCAAGGATATGCTCTTACCTGTTTCTAAGATTACAGATAAGGGAAATGCCTACTCCGTAACGGTATCAGCTAATCAGCTCGTCGAGGGAGAAGGGGACCATTATCGTCCAGATTACTCTTTTGAACTGCCGAAAACGCCTCTTAGCCAAGAAGGTGTCTATACGTCTTTCAAAGCGCTCATAGAGGCTATGAAGTCAAACCCGACTGGAAACTTCAAACTAGGAGCGGATGTTTCAGCAGATGAACTCCAGTTGGAACAGTCTGCGACAAGCTATGTACCAGAAGAATTTTCAGGTAGCCTAACTAGCCGAGTGGATGGCAAAGATTATACCATCTACAACTTGGCAAAACCGCTCTTTGCAACCTTGAAAAATGCCACCATCCAGCAACTGACCTTGAAATCGGCTGCGGTTACAGGTAAGGATTCTATAGGGACCTTGGCTAGCAACGCTCAAAATGCAACGATTACGGATGTTTCTGTAAGTGGTAGTCTATCTGGGAACAAACATATCGGTGGACTCGTAGGAGTTGCCCAAAACACAAAACTAACCAATGTTGCCTTTAAAGGGTCTATCACCAGCACCCAAGATGGGGGGCAGGAGTACAATATTGGTGGCCTGGTCGGTAATTTCCATGGCAACCAATCACTGGCGCAGAAGAGTCAGGCGGATGTATCTATCCAAGTAACAGGTCGAAATGGAGACCAGCGTGTTGGAGGCTTGATTGGTCGCATTCAGAATGGAGCTAGATTAGAAACTTCTTATGTGACTGGTTCTATCCAAGATGCAGGCCATTCTGGCCAAGTCGGTGGAGCGATCGGGTCTACTTGGAACAATGGACAGGTCCGAAATGTCTTAACCAGTGTCAAGGTTCAAAATGGACATGCCATGACAGGAGACCCATATCCTGAGGCTTCTGTTCGGGATTCACATGTTCTTGAAGGGACTACGGCAAATAGAAAAGATGAGCGTTTTGTTCGTACTATTTCAGAGGTAGATGGACAAGCCAAACGTCAGTCTTTTGGAATCACTTCGAACTTGACGGACCAGGACCCATTGCAGCAAGCTTACCAGCATCAAACAGACTATAGTCGAGTGAGGGGAGCTCAGGAGTCCAGAAAGCAAGCCTATGAAAATGTAGAAAAACTATTACCATTCTACAACAAAGACTTTATCGTTCATACAGCCAACCAATTAGCTGAAGATGATAAACTAAACAAAGTAGCCTTGTTAGATGTGGTTCCGATGAAAGATGGGACTCTGATAACGGATGTCAACAGCCATAAGGGTGAAATCAATAGACTGATGCTGCATTATGCAGATAAGACGATTGCTTATCTTGATTTGACCTACAAGGGAGATTTTGCCAATGGTCAGATTGCTGAATATAGCATCGCTGATAAGAATTTGCTCTATACACCAGAGGCCTTCCTATCTGACTACCAGTCCATTAAAGAGAGTGTCTTAGATGAACTCAGAGCTGTGACCTATGACTCAGCCGCTGTTCGTAAAGTCCTTGGAATTGGTGAAACTGCTTCCTTAGATGATCTTTATCTGGAAAAAGCCTTTGAACAAATCAAAGCTGACCTAGGCCAGGAGCTCCTCAAGGTGCTTTCAGTTGACAAGTCGATTAACACCCTAGGTCCTGCCGTAGCGGATGCGATTAGCCAAAAGATTCTGCAGAACAAAGAGGCCTTCATGCTTGGTCTGACCTATCTCAATCGTTGGTACAATGTCAATTATGGAACCTTCAACACCAAGGATCTTAATGCCTATAAGTTTGATTTCTTTGGCAATCAAGCCACTTCGACACTGGATACTATCATCGCTCTCGGTAACTCTGGAATGGGCAACCTTCGAGCGCAAAACAACTTCAATGCCTACCGACAATCCCTAGCCAAGGAAAAAGGCAAGGGAGACCTCTTTGCTTACTTAGAGAGTCTGCGTGAACTCTTCTTGCCACACAAAACCAATAGTGAGTGGTTTAAGGAAAATACCAAGGCTTATATCGTAGAGGCTCGTTCAAGTCTGCCAGAAATTCAGGCTAAGCAAGATAATGCGGATCGTAAGAGTAAGTATACAATCAAGGTCTATGACAGACTGACTCAGGGAGATTGGGGCTTTAAGCAAATGGTCCTCCAGCTTCTGACCTTACCTGAAAGAGATGTCTATATCATCAGCAATATGTCAACCATCGCCTTTGGTAGCTTTGGAAGCTACAGGAAAGAAGGTGGCAGAGTTCTCTCAGGCGAGGAACTCCATCGACGTGTTGAAAAACTTGTGGATCAATCAGCTGAATGGCAACGAAACCACTATGACATGTGGTACAACATTCTAAGTCCAAACAGGAAAGACACTCTATTCAGACGGGTGATCGTTACAGACGGTTTCTTTCTTTATAATGATAAAGGCCAGCAATATTGGGCTCCGCGTAATGATAAGACCTCTGTTGCTATGTACAATTTCTTTGGCCCTGCTGGCAAGTATCACGGAGACAATGGACTAGGGGCCTTTGCCAATGGTTATGAAGTCTTCTACGTCTATGACCAGATGCTGGGAGCTTCTGGAACCATGGTGTATACCCATGAAATGACCCACAACTCGGATGGTTCTATCTATTTTGAAGGACATGGTCGTCGTGAGGGTGAAGGACCTGAGAGCTTTGCTACAGGGAT
>CAJZDE010000156.1:0-4047 GCA_915063165.1 uncultured Streptococcus sp. | reverse complement strand
TTTTTCTTAATCAAAAAGTTTTGAGCATATCCTGTAGGAACTTCTTTAACTTCCCCTTTTTTCCCTTTGCCTTTCACATCTGCTAAAAAGATTACTTTCATTCTTCTTTCTCCTTTTCCTTTAGTTCTTCCAGGATTAGTTGAGTCAATTTTTCTCCTGCTTCCGACAAACTCATATCCTCGATTTGCGCAGCTGCTAGATTAAAGTGACCACCGCCACCCAGCTCTTCCATAATGCGTTGCACATTGATTTTACTACGACTTCGAGCCGAGATAGAGATAAATCCTTGTGTATTTTTTGCCAGAACGAAACTAGCCTCAATACCAGACATAGCCAACATAGCATCGGCAGCCTTACTGATAACAACTGTGTCATAAGACATTGAGTCCCTAGCTTGGGCAATCAAGATATCTGAACCTAACTTACGACCTTGTAAAATGAGTTCATTTACCTCACGGTACTCTTCAAAATCTGTCGCAGCAATCTCCTGGATAGCAATACTGTCACTTCCCCGTGTTCTCAGATAGCTAGCCACATCAAAGGTTCGGCTCGTCACGCGAGATGTGAAATTCTTGGTATCCAGCATCATACCAGCCATCAAAACACTAGCCTGCATACGACTTAAACGATTTTTCTTAGAATTTTGGAACTGAATCAATTCTGTGACTAACTCACTCGCACTACTTGCTCCACTTTCGATATAGGTGATGACTGCATTTTCTGGAAAATCCTGATCACGTCGATGATGGTCAATGACAATGGTTTGCGTGAATAGATCATAAAAACCTTTGGACAAGGTCAAAGCTGTCTTCGAATGATCTACTAGAATCAACAAAGAGCGCTTGGTAACCAGCCTCATCGCATCAGACAGAGGCAAGAGCTTGGTGACACCCTCTTTTTCCAAGAAGTTGATAGCCCGCTCGATATCTGGCGACATTTGATCTGCATCGTAGACTGCATAACTGTCTTCTGTAATATTGCTCGCAAACAACTGCATACCAACCGCTGAGCCCAAAGCGTCCATATCTAGATTCTTGTGCCCGACCACAAAGACTTGGTCCACACTTCGAATTTTATCTGAAATGGCTGTCATCATGGCTCTGGTACGTGTTCTTGTTCTCTTAACAGAGGCTGCGGAACCACCACCAAAATAGACTGGGTTCTTGGTTTCATCATTTTCCTTGACAACCACCTGATCACCACCACGAACCTCAGCTAGGTTCAAGTTTCTTAGAGCAACTTTTCCTATCTCATCATGATTTCCATCACCATAAGAAAAGCCCATGCTCAAGGTCAATGGCAACTGTCTCTGTTTTGACTCCTCACGAAAGGCATCAATCACAGAGAATTTATCATTCATCAATTCCTCTAGTACCGTGTAATCTGTGAATACATAAAAACGATCCATCCCCACACGGCGAGAGAACATAGCATACTTACTAGCAAATTCTGAAACAAAATTGGCTACAAAACTATTGATATGACTGATATCGGAGTCAGATGTCGCATCCTCCAAATCATCATAGTTATCTACCGAGATGACTCCAATGACTGGACGGCTAGTTACCAATTCGACAGTTGCTTCGTACTCTCCAGAAACATCAAAGAAATACAAAACACCCGAAACCTTGTCCATATGAACAGCATATCGTGTTTCGCCCAAGGTAGCATACGAACCTGGATTCCCAACAGAAGCCTTGATGATGGTTTGAATTAACTCAACATCAATTTCCCCTTCTTCAGTCGTCAAAATCAGCTCAGCATAGGGATTAAACCATTCTACTTCTCCACTTGATAAGTCTAATTTCAGGACTCCCACCGGCATTTGATCAAGCAAAGTACTCAAGCTATTTTCGGCTTGGTGATTTACATATTGGATTTGTTCAATTTCGCTCTTTTCATACTGTTTTTTTTGCCATACAAATAAAAGCAGATAAAGCAGTACAAATAAAAACAAAACAGTGATTGTTACAGCAAGATTATGTGAAAAAATAATCAGCAAAGTTAAGATTCCGAAAGTTGCAAGTCCTAGTAAGACCGCAGAAAACGGGATTAAATTATTTTTTTTCATTCTAAACCTCTTGCGCATTATTATATCACAAAAACCCTTAAAAAGCGACCTTTTAAAAGATGCAAGCCTTTCTTTCATGATTGATTTCTCTAACTTCAGACACAAAAAGAGGAGGGAATCATCACCCTCCTACCCACGTGTTCAGATCACTAACACCTAACGGTCCACGATAAGGGCAGTCCCCATCCCTCCTCCGATACAGAGAGTTGCTAAGCCAGTTTTAGCATCACGTTTCATCATCTCATGTAGCAGCGTTACTAGGATACGGCAACCGGAAGCCCCAATTGGGTGACCAAGAGCAATGGCGCCACCATTGACGTTGACAATATCTGTGTTAAAGCCAAGTGTTTTACCAACCGCACAAGCCTGGGCAGCAAAGGCTTCATTTGACTCAATCAAGTCGAGATCTTCAACTGTCAAATTGCCTTTTTCAAGAGCCTTGCGAGTCGCATAAATCGGTCCACATCCCATCATCTTAGGATCCAAACCTGCATTTGCATACGAACGAATGCGGGCAATCACTGAAAGTCCTAATTCTTCCGCTTTTTCAGCACTCATGATTAAGACAGCTGCTGCCCCGTCATTGATTCCTGAAGCATTACCCGCTGTGACAGAACCGTCTTTTTTGAAAACAGGACGTAGCTTGGACAGACTCTCCAAGCTAGCATCTTTTCTAGGAAATTCATCTGTATCAAAAACGATAGGATTGCCTTTGCGTTGAGGAATAACCACCGGAACAATCTCTTCCTTAAAGCGTCCAGATTCTATAGCCGCTACTGCTCGTTTTTGTGATTCCAAAGCAAGAGCATCTTGCTCTTCCCGACTGATACCATATTCTTCTGCCACATTCTCAGCTGTAATCCCCATATGGTATTCGTTAAAGGCATCAGATAAACCGTCCTTAATCATGGTATCTACCACTTTCGAATCGCCCATACGGCCACCCCAACGGAAGCTTGGCAAAACATATGGAGCCTGGCTCATGTTTTCTGCACCACCAGCCACGACAATATCTGCATCTCCGCACTGAATCGCTTGAGCAGCTAACTGCACTGCCTTCAAACCGGAACCACAAACCTTGTTGATAGTAAAGGCTGGTGTAAATTCAGGGAGTCCTGCGTGAATGCTCATTTGACGAGCTACGTTTTGACCTAAACCTGCGCCTAGGACATTCCCCATAATCACTTCATCTACTAGTTCTGGTTTGACATTGGCTTTTTCCAAAGCACTCTTAATAACCAACGCTCCCAAATCAACAGCTGAAACATTCTTCAAACTTCCTCCAAAGGAGCCTATTGGAGTTCGCACTGCTGAAATAATCACCACGTCTTTCATAACCGCCTCCATCTATACCTTTTATAATGATGCAATACAAAAGTGGTTTACACTGGTGTAAACCACTTTAAAAATTCTATTTTATGATTCTTTCACCTCTAACAAACCAACTTCACCATCTTCACGGCGATACAAAACATTAGTTGTTTGATCTTCTACATCTACATAGATAAAGAAATCATGTCCCAATAAATCCATTTGAAGAAGAGCTTCTTCTAAATCCATTGGCTTCAAATCAATTTGTTTTGAACGAACGACTTTTGGTTGCACAACATTTGCATCTTCAACTAGAGCATCTGTAAAGAGTTGACTTGTCGCAACTTTGTTTTTATTCTTACGTTCGATTTTAGTCTTATTTTTACGAATCTGACGTTCAATTTTATCTGTTACAAGATCGATAGAACCATACATATCTTGAGAAATATCTTCAGCACGAAGAGTGATAGATCCAAGCGGAATTGTTACTTCAACCTTTGCTGTTTTTTCACGGTAAACTTTCAAGTTCACACGTGCATCCAACTCCTGCTCAGGTTGGAAATACTTTTCGATCTTTTCGAGTTTAGAAACTACATAATCACGAATTGCTTCTGTTACTTCTAGGTTTTCACCACGGATACTATATTTAAGCATATAAGTACCTT
>CAJZDE010000155.1:0-4084 GCA_915063165.1 uncultured Streptococcus sp. | reverse complement strand
CTGCGTGAACTTTATTGTACAATTATCTTGTAAATGTCCTAGATTGATATAGTAATGATATTAGTACATTCTAGTTAAGGAGAATAAAATGAACATTCGCTTCGATTTTAAGAAAGTTCAAATTATTGCGCGCCGTTTAGTTACACTGTTAGCTATTCTCTTTTTGTGTGCTCCGGTAAGTCTGTTAAATGCAGATTCTACTACAGAACCTCAGACAACTCTTCATAAAACGATTACTCCGATACCAGGACAGGATGACAAGTATGAGTTGTCATTGGATATTACATCCAAACTGGGAACTGAGACTCAAACGGATCCCTTGGATGTTGTTTTAGTAGCAGACCTGTCAGGAAGTATGAATAAGAGAGATGTTCCTTCTTCTACTGGCCGAACAATTACAAGATTGGATGCTTTAAAAAATACCCTTAAAGGAACTCGAAATCGTCAGGGATTAATTGATACCATTTTATCCAATTCAAATAATCGATTATCTATGGTAGGTTTTGGTGGAAAGATTGATAATAAGTTTGCGGAACAAGCATGGAATTCCCACTACCGAAAATGGGAGTGGGGGTATCGGTATTGGCCGTATGAAGAGAGAACAGCATTTTATGATGGTGTATCCCCATGGGATGATGCGGAAACAATTTTAAATTGGAATAACGATGCTAGTGGTTCAAAGACTGCAGTCAGTAATATGAGAATTGCTGGTGGTCAATCAATAGGGACTGAATCAGGAATCGGTACAGGAACCAATATTAGCGCGGGTATTCGTATTGCTAATCAATTGATAGATAGTGCAAGACCAAATGCCAAGAAGGTTGTTATTGTTCTATCAGATGGTTTTGCCAATATGTATTACAACGACAGTGGTTATACAGTTTATAACTATAATAATCAAGATGGATCGGAAACGGCACCAGATTGGTTCTGGAATAATTTAGATGTATCTATCAATAATCTCGCCTATAGTCTCGCTCCAAAACTAGCTGGCTTTTACTCTATTAAGTTTCGTTATTCAAATAATGTCGATAGTATTACCAGTTTGCAGTATTATATCAGGTACCACAATTCTTCAATTCCTAATGAAATCCTATCCGCAAACAATGAAGATCAGTTACGGGACAGTTTTAAAGATATCACTGATAAGATTCTGCCACTGGGAATTCACCACGTGACCATCAAGGATGTTCTTTCTAAGTATGTCCAGCTATTACCAAACGGATCGTCAGAGTTTCGTGTAGTGAAAGAAAAGGCTGGTAGTAGTGAAACATTAACCGAAAATCAAGTAACTTTTGATTCCAAGACAACGTCAGAAGGATTAGTGGAAGTTACAGCTAAATTTTCTCCTAATTATTCCTTAGAAGATGGAGCTAGATATGTTCTAAAATTCACTGTTACATCAAGTCAAGAAGCCTTAGATGCCATTGCTGGTGATAAAAAACTAGAGGCTGGTGATGCTGAGGGTTCTGATGTCAATAAACTCTACTCCAATAAAGGTGCCAGTGTCACATATTCCTATGGAATAGGCACCTCACAAACCAAGACCAAAGAATACACTGATAACCCAACCTTTAAGCCTTCAGATCCATTAACAGTTCCAGTGGAAGTTGAATGGCAGGGTGTGACGGGTGCGAGAACAGTTATAACAGCTAATCAACCAAGTAATGTTGAACTCAAATTGGTTCAAAAGAACAAGAATGGGGGTTCAGACAATCAGGACTATCGAAAGACTAATGTAAATGTTAGAACAAATATCTTTAATGAAACGAGAAACTTTGAAAAAGTTGCTAAAGGATATCAATACGATTTAGTAACACCTGATGTTCCCGCCTTTACCAAAGAAATAAAAAATGTTGGTACAGAATCTAAACCATCCTTTAAGGTAATCTATAAACAATTGCCAAGTCTGACGATTAAGAAAGTGTTGGAAGCCGAAAATAACTTGAACAAGGAGTTTAGGATTAAGGTAAAACTAACCTCTCCTGATTCTACGCCATTGAATGGAACTTTTGGCGAGATAAATGTTGTGAATGGTGAAGCGGAGATCCGTGTCAGCAAACGGAAACGTTGGAAAGGTGTTCTAAGTTATCTTCCTCGAGGAACACATTACAAGGTTGAAGAAGAAGCGGCATCAACGAATGGTTACCACGTTACATATGAGAATCAAGAAGGAGATTTGAATATAGATGAAACCAGCACTGTGACGAATCACAAGCTTCCGAGTTTATCAGTCACTAAGAAAGTAACGGGAGCCTTTGCCAATCTATTAAAATCCTTTCAAATCACCATTAACTTAAAGGATGCTCAGAATAGTCCACTGAATGGAACCTATAATGCAATGGTGAATAATAAAAGAACCCCTCTACAATTTACGAATGGTCGAGCGTCTATTGATCTCAAGAAAGACCACACCATAAAAATTGATGGACTTCCACTCGGTAGCCATTTCACCATTGAAGAAGAAGCCAGCTCTTCTCGAGGTTATCAGGTTTCCTATGAAAACAAAGAGGGAACTCTTGATTCAGATAAGGCTGCAATAGTCACTAACAATAAAAATAGCGTACCTGAAACCGGAATTGACTTCCTCAGCAGTACACTCGTGTTAGGAATAATCCTTCCTCTAGGAGGAATCTTCTTCACAATCCTACTCGGATATCTAGTGGTACATAGGAGAAAATAATGCTACTTAAAAAGAAGAAACATAAGAAAACGGTAACACAAGTCAATCGGGATAAGTCTCCGCCAAGTGTATGGGGAGATATCTTCTACTTAGTCAGTAAGCTTCTGATGGTTGGGTTTATACTGGCCACCCTTTACTTTTTTGTTTTTGGACTATTGAGATACAATGACGATGGCATGAAACCAGCCTTAAAAGATGGCGACTTGGTTGTCTATTATAGGCTGGATAAACGTTATGCGATTGGTGATCTGCTCGTCTATAGTTATAAGGGCAAGGAAAGAGTGGCGCGTGTCATTGCAACCGAAGGAAGTACGATCGATATAAACGAAAATGGTCTCATCATCAATGGTTCTCCTCAACAAGAGCAGGATATCTACAAAGAAACGCTGCTCTATAAGGAAGGGGCTACCTTCCCAATGAAAATCCCAGCAGGACAACTCTTTGTCCTCGGAGACAATCGAACAACGGCTGTAGATAGTCGTGCTTTTGGAACCATTCCTATACAGGATACCCATGGCAAGGTGGTAACAGTCCTAAGGCGACGGGGCTTTTGATGATAATTTATGAAAAAAGAAATTTAAAAATAAAAGGAATAATCATGAAAAAAACATTTTTGAAAAAATTAGTTACTGCAAGCATTGCAGCTGTAACCGCCTTGTCGGTCTTTAGAGGAGTGCCAACATTTGCGGATGAAAACTCTGATGCAACCGCAATGTCCAATGGAGAAACAAATGCACAAGTATCCATTAACAAGGTGTTGAATATTGCAGAAGGAATCACTACACCACTAGCTAACTTTACCTTTACTTTCACTCCGAAAAACGGTAACTCGAATAACGGAGTACCATATGAAACAATCAATGCTTCAAACGGTCAAATAGCAGATAAAACAATTAATTATTCTGAAAGAGATGTTTTGCAACCAAATCAAACTAGTATTAAGAAAGAAACTGGAAATATTTTTGCAAACGTGACTTACACACACGCTGGAGAATATGTCTATACTGTAGCTGAAAAACAAAATGACGGTTGGAGAGCAATTCAAAGAGGTGATGATGCAATTGACTCAATGACATATGATAATCGTAGCTATGAAATGCATGTTATTGTAAAAAATAAATCAACGAGTGGTGTGTATATCTCATCTGTGTACTTTAAACAAGAAACAACAGGGGCCACAGCTAAAGTGAAACCATCTGAAAAAGGGCCTACTTACAAATATGATTTGTTCACAAATATCTATCGTAAAAATGCTGGTAAGATAACAGATCCAAATCACCCCCATCCTAATAATCCGCACCTTGCGAAGTTTAATCCTAAAGTTGACTCATTAGTAATTAAAAAAGTTGTTTCAGGAGGAACTGCAGATAAATCGAAAGATTTCACTTTCAAGCTTACTTT
>CAJZDE010000154.1:0-4095 GCA_915063165.1 uncultured Streptococcus sp. | reverse complement strand
ATCTTTTAATTTAACCGAAACAATCTTAGACACACCTGATTCTTGCATGGTAACTCCATAGATAGAGTCTGCTGCCGCCATCGTTCCCTTACGGTGGGTCACGACGATAAACTGACTATCCTTGTCAAAGCGGTTGAGATAATCCCCAAAACGTTTAACATTGGCTTCGTCCAGCGCCGCCTCTACCTCGTCCAAGATGACGAAAGGAATGGTCTTAACTCGGATGATTGAGAAGAGCAGAGCCAGAGCAGATAGGGCTTTTTCACCACCACTCATAAGATTGAGAGACTGGATTTTCTTACCTGGTGGTTGGACAGAAATCTCAACACCAGCTGTTAAAAGATCGCCCTCAGTCAATATCAAGTCTGCCTGACCACCGCCAAACATCTGTCTAAAGGTCACTTTAAAGGACTCACGAATCGACTCAAAGGTTGATTTAAAGCGTTCCTTAACCTCATCATTCATCTCTGTGATGGTCTCAAGGAGTAGGTTTCTCGCAGACAAAATATCATCTCGTTGGCTATTGAGGAAATCCAGACGGTTGTGAACTTCTTCGTACTGGTCTATAGCGTCCAAGTTGACAGGACCCAGTGAGCGAATAGCCTTCTCTAAATCCTTAACCTCTTGCTCTGCCAGATTGAGATCTTCCAACTCATGTGCTTTTTCTAGAGCCTCAGTGTAGCTGATCTGGTACTGGTCAGTTAATTGAGCTTGTAGATAGCGCAAGCGTTCGCTGACCTTTTCCTTTTTGGCTTCAGCACGTGTTTGTTTACGAATCCACTCCTCATTCTGCTGACGAGCCTGATCCAAATGGCTGGCAATATCATCCAGCTGGCCTTCGATATCATCCAACTCAAACTGCTTACGAATCAAACCTTGTTGGAGGTTTGTTTTCTGAGTTTTGGCCTCTTCCACCTGCTGACTTAGCAAATCCGTATCAACCTTCTCAAGATTATCAACCTTTTCTTGGAGGAGACGCTGAATCTCCTCTTGCTCGATATCCAGATTATCCAGTTCCTTGCCTAAGCGTTCAATATCAGTCACTTCGTACCGCTTTTGTCCTTGCAGTTCTGACTTAAGCAAGCGTGCTTGAGAAATCTGTTCCTGCAAGTTTTGATAGCGTTCTTGAATAGCGTTTTTGTTAGACTTAATCTCTTCAATCTCAGCTTCCAGATTTTGCTTTTCACTGGCGATAGTAGCAAGGCGCTCTTGGCATTTTTCCTTGTCCGCTTGCCAATCTCCTTCAGATAGGCGATTTAATTCCTCTTCTTGAAGTTTCCAAAGCGTTTCCAGTTCTTCGACCTGCTGATTGGTTTGTTGATAAGCAAGATACAAGCCTTGCTCCTGAATACGAGCTTGCTCACCCTGAGACTTGATAGCTTCTAATCTTTCAGTCAATACCGCCATCTCATCTTGCAAGATCTTCAAGCTTACCTCTTCTGAACGCAAGTCAGCTTCTTCCTCAGCAATTTCTTTTTGTAATTGCTCTAGCTCTGGCTTGATGAAGATACTGTTATTTTGACGATTGGCACCCCCCGCGTAGGAACCACCTGTGCGCAATTCGGTACCATCAAGCGTCACCATGCGAACCTGATAGCGAACTTGACGAGCTGCGGCACGCGCATGTTCTACAGTATCAAAAATCGCTGTCGTAGCAAGCAAGTTTTTGAAAATGGCTTCTAGTCTCTTATCAAACGACACCAACTCATCTGCCATTCCCAGAAATCCTGGACTTGCTGCGATAGCATCTTGATTCTGACTAGAAATCGTACGTGCCTTGATAGTCGTCAATGGAAGAAAAGTTGCACGACCAGCTCTGTTACGTTTTAGGAAATCAATCGCCTTTGTTGCCGCGTTTTCATCTTCTACAATGATATGTTGACTGCTGGCTCCAAGCGCAATTTCTAGGGCAGTTTGATAATGCACATCAAAGGTCAAATGTTCACTGACTGCACCAACGATCCCACCAAGGCGGTCTTTTTCTTGAAGAACACTCTTAACACCCGCATAAAAATTGCTATGATTTCTTAGGATATTTTCCAAACTTTGGGCTCTAGCCTGCTTGTTTTTGAGACTGTCCAGACGGTCAAAGAGTTGGCTCTGCTGGGATTGGTAAGAAACTTTCTGCTCCTCTTGTTCCTTGGCACTAGCTTGGTAGTCTGCCAATAATTTCTGAACCTGCTTCTTGGCGGTTTCAAGCTCGTCTTTTTGCTGACTAGCCTTCTCTTTAGCTGTAGCCAGCTGTTCTTTCAATTTCTCAAGTTGATCTGCTTGTTTTTGAGATAACTGACGGCTGTTCTCTAGTTCATTCTCAATGCGGGTCAGTTGGTTTGAGACATCCGCTTCTTCTTGTAAAAGCGCAACAAAACGTTCACGCAGGAGCTCGATCATTTGGTCAGGATCATCTGAAAATGCCAACAACTCCGCTTCTAAACGATTTAGTTCCTTATTGTTTTCAGCTAGACTTTCCTCTAACTGTTCCAGATTTTCTTCTTTTTCAGCCTTTTCCTTACTTAGAGCCTTTCTCTTATCTTCCAAAGTCGCCAAACGGACTTGCGCTTCTTGTTGATTAAGGGCAACTTGCTCAGATTCCAGTTTGGATAGAGCTAATTTTCGCTCTAAATCACTGATCAGATTCGTCAGATCCATCAAACTTCCTTGGTCTCTAGCCATTTCAGCTTGGAGATCTTGGCGTTTCTTTTTAAGACTTTGATTTTCCTCTTCTAACTCTTGACGCTTTTGGTAATAACTGGTCAAGAGTTCCTGAACCTGCGTTAGTTCTTCTTCTGTCAGCTCTAGTTCAGCCTTGTTTTCCTTGATTTGAGCAACCAGTACATCCAAGTAAATCGCCTTGCGTTGACTATCCAAGTCGAGAAACTTGCGCGCATTCTCAGCTTGTTTTGCTAAGGGCTTGATTTGATTGTCCAACTCGTAGATAATGTCCTCTAAGCGGTCGAGATTGTCTTGAGTTTGTTGTAGTTTGCTTTCTGTTTCTTTTCGACGAGTCTTGTATTTTAAAACCCCAGCAGCTTCTTCAAAAATAGCTCGGCGTTCTTCGGGCTTGGAGTTAAAAATTTCCTCAACCTTCCCTTGAGAGATGATGGAGAAGGAATCACGACCCAAACCGGTATCCAAGAAGAGGTCATGAATATCACGCAAGCGAACCTTCTTGCCATCAATTCGATACTCGCTATCTCCACTACGGTAGATATGACGTTCTACCTTAATGACTTGCCCCGCATCCTTGATAAAGCCATCTTCATTGTCCAAGGTCACGACAACAGATGCATAATTGAGTGGTTTACGACTTTCAGTTCCAGCAAAGATAACGTCAGGCATCTTGCCACCACGAAGGCTCTTGACACTAGACTCCCCCAAGGCCCATCGCAGACTTTCTGTGATATTTGACTTTCCAGAACCATTGGGCCCAACGACAGCTGTCACACCTTGATCAAAGACGACCTTGGTCTTGTCAGCAAAGGACTTGAATCCCTGAATCTCAATTTCCTTTAAATACATGAATCCAGCCCCTTCTCAACTGCATTTTTGGCGGCCTCTTGTTCTGCCAATTTTTTAGAACGACCTTGGCCTTTTCCAATACTCTTTCCTTCAACCAGAACTTCTACATCAAAAACCTTATCATGAGCAGGCCCTGTCTCAGAGATAACCTGGTAGCGAATATCTACATCTCCATTGACCTGGAGCAACTCTTGCAGATGTGTCTTGTAATCCTTAATCATTTCAAAGTCACCTGCTTCAACCTTGGGGATCATGACATGATAGATAAACTCTTTTACTCTAGCAACATCCTTGTCTAAAAGCAAAGCACCCAGAAAGGCTTCAAAGGCATCACCAAGAATGGTGTCACGATTGCGACCACCAGACTTTTCTTCTCCTTTTCCTAGCTTGATAAACTGATCAAACTGGCAATCACGCGCAAAACCAGCCAAACTTTCCTCACGGACAATCATGGCACGGAGCTTGGACAAATCTCCCTCTGGTTTCTTAGGATATTTTTTATACAGGTATTCTGAAATCAATAATTGCAGAACAGCGTCTCCTAAAAATTCCAAGCGTTCATTGTGTGAAATTTTT
>CAJZDE010000153.1:0-4110 GCA_915063165.1 uncultured Streptococcus sp. | reverse complement strand
GGCATCCTCTAAACTGTTATGAGACTTCCCGTGAAAGCCTAAAAAATTCGCTACAGTTTGCAATTTAAGATTGGCTATGCCGTGTAGATCAGAACTACGGCGTTCAAAAGCCTCCTCATATAGATCAACCTTATACTGGTCACGATAATCAATACCATGCTCCAAGAGAATAGGTAAATCACTCTTAGCTGCATTGTAACCAACGATAGGTATGTCGCCAACGAATTCTTGAAAGTCCTTTAAAACTTGTTCTACTTTTGGCGCATCTTTCAAGGTTTCAGCTGTGATTCCAGTCAAACCATTGATAAAACTCTTCAATGGTGCTGTAGTATGAACATAAGAATCAAAAGCAGCACTTTCTTGTCCATCTTGAAAGCGGACTGCCGATACTTGAATTAGATGGGTAACCCCCTCGTGTTGATTGAATTCCAAATCAAAGGCGATATAATCTCTTAATTTTTCCATTATTTACCTCAATTACTACCCAAACTAAACTATAAACAATAAAAGAAGCCATTAGGTTAATGAGTAACCCAAACAGCTTCTTTATTTTCCTCCAAAAAGGCGAGCAAAAAAGCCTTTTTTGGTTGCTTGGACTTCTTCTTTTGCTTGGTCCAACTCGAGTTTCAAGGTTTCTTGATCTTTCATCGCTTGAAGAGTTAACTGTTGCTGTTGGTCCAACTGTTTGTCCTTTTCAGCAATCTGTCGGTCTTTGATTCGCATCTGTTCATCTTTTTCTGATAATTGGCGATCTTTGGCCTTGAGCTGCTCGTACAAACGAAGAATTTCAGCATTTTTCTCATCGACCAAGATTTCCATCAGTTCACGTTGTTTGACATCATCACTGACAGGCTCATCTTCAAAAATTGTTTTTTTATAGATTTCTTCTAGCTTGATCAAGCCACTTCGAGTAACTACAGTTACACCTTTGTCATTTTTTTTCGTGTCCTCTTCTGGAAGTTCTTTGACACGATTGTTGATTGCTTGACGAGATAGTCCTAAGACCTCTGCAATCTCACTGACGGTCATTTCAATACTCATAATATCCTCTGAAACGTTTTCTAGCTTTTCTTTATTTAAATCTTATCATAAGCTAGATAAACTGTCAAATTTCCGCTTAATCCAAGGCCTTTAAAAAGGTTAGTAAGACTTGGGCAGAACGACGTCCAGCTTCGATAATAAACTCATCAAAAGAGATAGAGGCTTCGTGATTGGCATTGTCACTCATAGCACGAATGACTAGGAACGGTAAATTAAGAGACTGAGCCGCTTGTGCAATAGCAGCCCCTTCCATTTCAACTGCTAAAACATCAGGGAAGTGGGATTTGATACTAGCAATCTTATCATCTCCAGCTATAAAACTGTCCCCTGTAGCAATCAAGCCTAGGTGCCATGTCTGCTCTAACTGAAATAAGTTTTCTTTAATCCTAGCGATAAATTCCTTATCTGATTCAAAGTAAAGAGGTTGACCAGCCATTTGGCCATAAGCATAACCAAAAGCAGTCACATCCACATCATGGTAAGCTAGTCTATCTGCAATCACGACATCACCAACAGCAATCCCTTCGGCAAGAGCACCTGCTGATCCTGTATTGATGATAGCTTCTACCTGAAAATGGTCAGCTAGAATAACTACACTCATAGCCGACATGACCTTTCCAATCCCACTCTGAACTAGAACGACTTCTGTATTGCCAACAGAGCCAGTGTAGTAAGTATTTCCAAGGACTTGGACTTCTTTAGGTTTGTCCAAATTCTGAGTCAAATATAGGAGTTCTTCTGGCATGGCAGCAATGATTCCAATTTTCATTTCAAGTCCTTTCAATTACAAGAGTTTCATCGCTAAAATTAACAAAATCAAAAGTAGGATGACTGCAAACAAGATACGATTGAGTTTCGAATTAAAAACATTTCTCTTGGTATTCTCAATCCGGCGACTCTTATGAATCGTTGGCTCTACTTCGATTGTTAAGGTATCTTGACTAAAACCGTGGTCTCTAGAACGTGAATAACCAAAATGTTGTGAAGACGTTGGTAGGATCTTTGTTTCCTCATCATCTTTAAGAGGTGGTCCTGATATTTTCTCACCACGGTTGGCACGTTCAATCATTTCGTCTGTTAATAAAGGTTTTCCCATGGGTTGCTCCTCTATTTCTTTTGTAGTTCCCAGTACTGGATCGCCATAATGGTCTTGGCATCACAGATATGACCTGACTGGATCAGGTTCTTGGCTTCCTCTAGGCTTACTTCTAAAACTTCCAAGGTTTCATCATCATCTTGTGGGCGAGGATTTTCCACCTTGACCAAATCACTAGCGAGGTAGAGTTTTAGTTTTTCATTACAAAATCCAATCGCAGAATAGAAATCGTACAACAGTTCTAACTTACCAGTGTAGGCAACTTCTTCTTCCAATTCACGAAGTGCCGCTGCCATTGGATCAGCATTTTCACCAAGTTCTAGTTTACCAGCAGGAATCTCATAAGAAACCGCCTCGATAGCTTTTCGGTATTGCTTAACGAGAACGATTTTGTCTTCAGCTGTCACAGCTAGTACACAAACAGCTCCATTGTGAAAAATCAAGTCACGTTGGGCAGTACCCTTTCCTTCTGGTAGTTCCACCTGATCTTGTACTAGTTTAAAAATAGGACCTTGATAGATTTCCTTCCGACTAATCGTTTTTTCTTCAAATTCCATGACAAACTCCTACTGGTTCTTGGGATGATGAGGTAAGCGTGTTGCGTACTCATCTTTATTAACTTGTCGTCCACGGCCAATAGCAATGGCATCAGCAGGAACATTCTTGGTAATAGTTGAACCCGCTCCAACCAGAGAATTATCCCCAAGTTCTACAGGAGCAATAATAGTTGAGTTTGAGCCAACAAAGACATTGTTGCCAATCACTGTCTTGTATTTGTTTTTACCATCGTAGTTGACTGTAATAGTTCCTGCACCGAAATTAACGTTGCTACCCACTTCACAGTTTCCAATATAAGTCAAATGACCCGCCTTGGTATTTTCACCGATTGAAGATCCTTTTACTTCAACAAAATTTCCAATGTGAACTTGAGCAGCCAGACTTGAACCTGGACGAATATGAGCATAAGGGCCAACAGTCACGCCGTCTGCAACTGTACTTTCCTCAATCATAGAGTTGGTAATCACAGCTCCAGCTCCGATAGTGCTATCCACTACATAAGTACCGTTTGTTAAAACAGTCTCAGCACCAATCTTCGTTTGACCTTTCAAGGTAACATTAGCTTCGATTTGGACTTCGGGAGCAATCTCAACATCAATGTCGATGTAAGTTGCTTCCGGATTAACAAAGCTAACACCATTGACCATATGCTTTTGGTTGATACGGCGACGCATCACTGCTTCCGCAGTCGCAAGAGCTACACGGTCATTTACGCCAAGACTTTCATCAAAATCCTTGAGAGTATAGGCCCCAACCTTTTCACCCGCATTACGGAAAATACCAATCACGTCAGTAATATAGTACTCACCTTGGGCATTGTTGGTGTTGATGTTTTTAAGGGCTTCAAAAAGACGTTCATTGTCAAATACATAAGTTCCTGTATTGATTTCCTTAATTTGCTTTTCAAAGTCTGTGGCATCTTTCTGCTCCACAATACGAAGAACTTCTGCATTATCGTTACGGACGATACGACCGTATCCGAAAGGATTTGCCGCTTCAGCTGTTAAAATCGTCGCCACATTTTTGTGATTGATATGGAAATCCAAGAGGTTTTTCAAGCTTTCACCTGTAATCAGAGGAGTATCCCCAGCAATAACCAAGGTGTGGCCTGTACGATTTTGGAGAATAGGCTCTGCCATCATGACAGCATGCCCAGTTCCTAGTTGTTCTGATTGGGTAACAAAGTCTGTCTGACCGGCTAATACTTGCTCAACTAGCTCTGCCTTGTGACCAACTACAGTGACTGTTTTTTCAGGTTGAATAGCACCAACACTACGAAAAACATGTTCCAACATCGAAATTCCAGCTACTTTATGAAGTACCTTTGGAAGATCTGATTTCATGCGAGTACCTTTACCCGCTGCTAAAATAATGGCATAATTTGACATAATCTTCTCTTTTCTCTAGAAATTCAC
>CAJZDE010000152.1:0-4136 GCA_915063165.1 uncultured Streptococcus sp. | reverse complement strand
CTTCCGATCTTAAAAATTCGATAAACATTTTTCTTTTCCATCATACTTCCTCCCGACTATTTCTATAGAGCCGTTCAATACGTTTCAGTTCAATCTCCAAAACTTTTCGTCCCAAGTCTGTGATCTGATAGATTTTACGTTTTTCCTCTTCTCGGACAAAGGAAATCAAGCCATCCTTTTCCATCTTTGACAAGGTCCCATACATAGTTCCAGGACTAATCAAAACTTGTGAATCTGTCATCTCCTTGACCTTTTGTGTGATACTATAACCATGACGTTCCTTTTGTAGACAGAACAAGATATAAAAACCTGTTTCAGTCATGGGAAGGTAAACACGCCTGATCTTATCTGTTAATTCCATTTAACCACACCTCCTATTTAATTCGATATATCGCACTTCGTTATACAAACTATATCACAGCTCGATATAAAATGCAAAAAAAGATCACCCTCAGGCAATCTTTCTTCTATATTAGTAAAGATCTAAATAATTATCAACTTCCCATTGTGAAACAAATGTCGCATAGCTAGCCCACTCGATACGTTTTGCTTCAAGGAAGCTAGTGTAGATGTGTTCACCAAGGGCTGCCTTGACCACTTCATCCTCAGTCAAAGCTTTCAAGGCATTATGAAGAGTTGATGGAAGATCAGTGATTCCAGCTTCCTTACGCTCTTCTGCTGTCATGATGTAGATATTTTCTTCGATAGGAGCTGGTGCTTCGATTTTGTTTTCAATACCATGCAAACCAACTTCCAAAAGAACAGCCATAGCGATGTATGGGTTTGCCATTGGGTCCACTGAACGCAACTCAAGACGAGTTCCCATACCACGCGAAGCTGGTACGCGCACAAGTGGCGAACGGTTACGACCAGCCCAAGCAATGTAAACAGGTGCTTCATAACCTGGAACCAAACGTTTGTATGAGTTAACTGTTGGGTTCATGATAGCAGTATAGTTGTAAGCATGCTTGATCAAACCACCAAGGAAATGGTAGGCCGTTTCAGACAACTGCATTCCTTTTGGATCATTTGGATCAAAGAAGGCATTGTTTCCTTCTGCATCAAACAAGGACATATTACAGTGCATACCTGATCCAGCGATACCAAATTTTGGTTTCGCCATAAAGGTTGCGTAAAGACCGTGTTTGCGAGCAATGGTTTTAACAACGAGTTTAAAGATTTGAATCTTGTCACAGGCACGGAGGACTTCATCATACTTGAAGTCAATTTCATGTTGTCCAACCGCAACCTCGTGGTGACTTGCTTCTACTTCAAATCCCATTTTGGTCAAGACATTCACAATTTCACGACGTGTATTGTCCGCAAGGTCAGTAGGTGCCAAATCAAAGTAGCCACCCTTGTCGTTTACCTCAAGAGTTGGATCGCCATTTTCATCCAGCTTAAAGAGGAAGAATTCTGGTTCTGGACCAAGGTTGAAGGATTTGAATCCTACTTCTTCCATATGACGAAGTGCACGCTTCAGATTCCCACGTGGGTCACCTGCAAAGGGTTCGCCTTCTGTTGTATAGACATCACAGATCAAACCTGCAACACTTCCATTTTCATCTCCCCAAGGGAAGACTGTCCATGTATCCAAATCTGGGTACAAGTACATATCTGACTCATTGATACGTACAAAACCTTCAATAGAAGAGCCATCAAACATGGCTTTGTTTGACAAGACCTTATCTAACTGTTCATCTGTAGCAGGAATTTCGACGTTTTTCATGGTTCCCAGAATATCTGAAAACATGAGACGGATAAAGGTAACATTTTTTTCCTTGACTTCACGACGAATATCTGCAGCTGTGATTGGCATGGGTTTTCTCCTTAATATATATGACTACTTGCGATTGCCTAACCGCGACCAAAGGGTGACCGTACTGAAGCAAAGCGCCCCTGCTGGAGGAGTTCATTGTGAAGTGCGCGACGCACTTCCGTCTGACTCACGGCTTTCTTGGACTTCGCCTCGCGTTCAGCATATTTTTTCTTAATCGCAGCAATATTATGACCTTCAGAGATATAATCTTTGATTTCAAGTAGACGATCCATGTCATTCAAAGAATACATGCGACGGTTCCCTTCGTTTCGATCAGGCTTTATCAACTCTTGATCTTCATAATAACGAATCTGACGCGCCGAGAGATCGGTCAACTTCATAACACTGCCGATAGGAAAAACAGCCATATTTCGGCGAAATTCTCTTTCCTTCATTTACAATTTCCTTCTTCCTGTCTATTATAGTCTAAAAAAAGACATACGTCAACGAATAATGTCATAAAATGTAACATTATTTTCTTTTTTTATCCCAAAAGAGTTTCAGTTGCTCAATATCATAATTTACAAGGATTGCGACAAAAACTCCCATAAATGTTTCAAATACGCGCGCAAACACGTACAAAAATGTTTCTCCGCTTGGTATTGATAGGGTAATGATTAACATAGCCGCTACACCACCGATAACTCCTGCCTTGTTGTTCATGGCGACATTTGTCATAATGGTTAACATGGTGCAAATCGGAACAACTAGTAAGGTTACCCAAAAGGCTCCATGAAATAAAGTGTTTAAGAGGAAAAAGACAAGGGCGTAAAAACCGCCAATACTATTTCCTAAGATACGCGAAGTTCCAAAATGGACACTCTTATCAAAGCTCTCTCGTAAACTGAAGACCGCTGTTAATGCTCCGATTTGAAGGCCCTTCCAGCCAAAAAAACCAAAAATCAAGAGAACTATAAATACAGCAATCCCCGTTTTGAAAGTTCGCATACCAAGCTTGAACTGTGACTTATCAAATTTATATTTTTTAAAATAACTCATAATCTCAACTTTCTACTACCATTTTAACATAAATTAGTTGATTTTATGAGTGAAAATCAATAGGAAGCGTTTTTAATTTAGGCTATAAAAAAGAGGAAACAGAGTCCCTCTTTTCTATGATTTCATCTAAGAAAGCTTATTTTTCTGTAAGTGCTGTCAATCCTGGCAATACTTTACCTTCAAGAAGCTCCATTGAAGCTCCTCCACCAGTAGAGATCCATGAGAACTTGTCTGCACGGCCAAGGTTGATGGCTGCAGCAGCTGAGTCACCACCACCGATGATTGATTTCACACCTGGTTGTTTCACGATAGCATCCATGACACCGATTGTACCAGCTTGGAAGTCAGGGTTTTCAAATACACCCATAGGTCCGTTCCATACAACTGTTTTTGCACCAGTCAAAGCTTCGTCAAATTTAGCGATAGATTTTGGACCGATATCCAAACCAAGGAAACCTGGATCTACTGCCTCACCTTCAGTATCTTTCACTTCAGTGTAGTCAGCAAATGCGTTAGCTTCTTTTGAGTCAACTGGCAAGATCAATTTGCCGTTTGCTTTTTCAAGAAGAGCTTTCGCAACATCCAATTTGTCTTCTTCTACAAGTGAGTTACCGATTTCGATACCTTGTGCTTTGTAGAATGTGTAAGTCATCCCACCACCGATAAGGACTTTATCAGCTTTTTCAAGCAAGTTTTCGATAACACCAATCTTGTCTGAAACTTTTGAACCACCAAGAATCGCTACGAATGGACGTTCTGGAGCTTCAACTGCTTCTTGGATGTAGGCAATTTCGTTTTCAAGAAGGAAACCAGCAACTGCTTTTTCAACGTTTGCTGAGATACCAACGTTAGATGCGTGTGCACGGTGAGCTGTACCGAATGCATCGTTTACGAAGATGCCATCTCCAAGTGATGCCCAGTATTTACCAAGTTCAGGATCGTTTTTAGATTCTTTCTTGCCGTCAACATCTTCGAAACGAGTGTTTTCAACCAAGAGAACTTGTCCATCTTCAAGAGCGTTAACAGCGGCTTCCAATTCAGCACCACGTGTAACACCTGGGATAAATTTAACTTCTTGTCCCAATTTAGCAGCCAAGTCAGCAGCTACAGGAGCAAGTGATTTACCTTCTTTGTCCGCTTCTTCTTTTACACGTCCAAGGTGAGAGAAGAGGATTGCACGTCCACCTTGTTCAAGGATATACTTGATAGTTGGAAGAGCTGCAGTGATACGGTTGTCATTGGTAATCACGCCATCTTTAACAGGTACGTTGAAGTCAACACGAACGAGAACTTTTTTCCCTTTCAAGTCAACGTCTTT
>CAJZDE010000151.1:0-4183 GCA_915063165.1 uncultured Streptococcus sp. | reverse complement strand
CTATTGTCTACTTACCAAAAAGAGTTGGAAATTGAGTTGATTTTAGCACATGTAAATCATAAGCAGAGAAGTGAGTCTGACTGGGAGGAAAATGAACTAAGGAAGTTAGCTGATGCAGCTGAACTTCCTATTTATATCACAAGTTTTTCAGGAGACTTTTCAGAAGTGCGTGCTCGAGAGTTTCGTTATGATTTTTTTAGGAAAATTATGAAAGAGGCTGGAGCAACTGCCTTGGTCACTGCCCACCATGCAGATGATCAAGTTGAAACGATTTTGATGCGCTTGATTCGAGGAAGTCGGCTACGTTATTTAACAGGAATAAAAGAAAGTCAAGTAGTTGATGGAATTGAAATCATCCGTCCTTTGTTGTATTTTCATAAAACAGACTTCCCACCAATTTTTCATTTCGAAGATCAAACAAATCATGAGAACAGCTATTTTCGCAATCGTATTCGAAATAAGTATTTACCAGAACTTGAAAAAGAAAATCCCCGCCTTAGATCTGCTCTTTTAAATCTAGGAAGTGAGATTTCAGATTACCAAACAGCCATAACGGAGCTTTCTGAACAGATTGATGTAGAAGATTTGAATGAGCTCTTTTCATACTCAAAACAAACTCAAGGGGTCTTGCTCCAGAACTATCTCAATCAATTTCCAGACTTAAACCTTACGAAGACTCAGTTTGATGAAGTTCGACAGATTTTAGCAATGAAAAGCCAGTATCGTCACCCATTGAAAAATGGTTATGAATTGATAAAAGAGTATCAGAATTTTCGAGTTTGCAAAATCAGTCCACAGGCTGATGAAAAGGAAGATGAACTTGTGTTACACTATCAAAATCAAGTTCGATATATGGGCTATTTATTTTCCTTTGGTATCCCTATTGAAGGGGATTTTGTTCAAAAAGTAACGGTTTCACGGGAAACATCTGTACATATTAGATGTCGAAAACCTGGCGATGTAATTACCCTAAATGGTCATCGAAAGAAACTGAGACGTTTATTTATAGATTTGAAAATCCCTATTGAAAAACGAAAAACAACCCCTATTATTGAGCAATTTGGAGAAATTATCTTAATTTCAGGAATTGCGACCAGTGATTTGAGTAAAAAAACGAAAAATGATATAATGAACACTGTAATTTATATAGAAAAAATAGATAGGTAAAAAGATGTTAGAACACGATATAAAAAAAATCCTCGTTTCACATGATGAAATTACAGAAGCAGCTAAAAAGCTAGGTGCGCAACTAACAAAAGAATATGAGTGGAAAAATCCAATTCTTATTGGAATTCTGAAAGGATCAATTCCTTTTATGGCTGAATTGGTCAAACATATTGATACGCATATCGAGATGGACTTCATGATGGTATCTAGTTACCATGGTGGAACAGCAAGTAGTGGTGTCATCAATATCAAACAAGACGTGACTCAAGATATCAAAGGAAGACATGTTTTATTTGTAGAGGATATCATCGATACAGGTCAAACTTTGAAGAGTTTGAGAGATATGTTTATTGCAAGAGAAGCAGCTTCTGTTAAAATCGCGACTTTGTTGGACAAACCAGAGGGACGTGTTGTTGAAATTGAAGCGGATTACACTTGCTTTACTATTCCAAATGAGTTTGTAGTAGGTTATGGTTTGGACTATAAAGAAAATTATCGTAACCTTCCTTATGTCGGAGTATTGAAAGAAGAAGTTTATTCAAATTAGAAAGATCTATCTTTAATGAAAAAACAAAATAATGGTTTAGTTAGAAATCCATTTCTCTACTTGTTAATTATCTTCTTCCTAGTGACAGGATTCCAGTATTTTTACTCTGGAAATACTGCTGGACGAAGTGAAAAAATTAACTATACAGAATTGGTAAAAGAAATTACAGCAGACAATGTAAAAGAATTAACCTATCAGCCAAATGGCAGCATCATTGAAGTGTCTGGTGTTTATAAAAATCCTAAGACTAGGAAAGAAGAAACAGGAATTCAATTTTTCACTCCTGCTGCCACAACAGTAGAAAGATTCTCAAGTACTATTCTTCCGTCTGATTCAACAGTTTCAGAATTGCAAAAACTTGCTTCTGAACATCAGGCAGAAGTAACAGTCAAACATGAGAGTTCAAGCGGTATGTGGATCAATATCCTTGTCTCTGTTGTACCATTTGCTATTCTTTTCTTCTTCTTATTCTCTATGATGGGAAATATGGGAGGAAATAGTGGCCGAAATCCAATGAGTTTTGGACGTAGTAAGGCCAAAGCTGCAAACAAAGAAGATATCAAGGTACGATTCTCAGATGTTGCTGGTGCCGAGGAAGAGAAACAAGAATTAGTAGAAGTTGTTGAATTCCTAAAAGATCCAAAACGATTTACAAAACTTGGTGCGCGTATTCCTGCAGGTGTTCTTTTAGAGGGACCTCCGGGAACAGGTAAGACTTTGCTCGCTAAGGCGGTTGCCGGAGAAGCAGGCGTTCCATTCTTTAGTATTTCAGGTTCTGACTTTGTAGAAATGTTTGTCGGAGTTGGTGCAAGCCGTGTTCGTTCTCTTTTTGAGGATGCAAAAAAAGCAGCGCCAGCCATCATCTTTATCGATGAAATTGATGCCGTTGGTCGCCAACGTGGTGTCGGTCTTGGTGGAGGTAATGATGAACGTGAACAAACCTTGAACCAACTCTTGATTGAGATGGATGGTTTTGAGGGAAATGAAGGGATCATTGTTATCGCTGCGACGAACCGTTCAGATGTTCTAGATCCAGCTCTTCTCCGTCCAGGACGTTTTGATAGAAAAGTCTTAGTTGGTCGCCCTGATGTTAAAGGTCGTGAAGCAATCTTGAAAGTTCATGCTAAAAATAAACCTCTGGCAGACGATGTTGATTTGAAACTAGTTGCCCAACAAACCCCAGGTTTTGTGGGAGCTGACTTAGAAAATGTTCTAAACGAAGCAGCCTTAGTTGCTGCTCGTCGCAACAAATCAATCATTGATGCTTCAGATATTGATGAGGCAGAGGACAGAGTGATTGCGGGACCATCTAAGAAAGATAAAACAGTATCACAAAGAGAGCGTGAATTGGTTGCTTATCATGAGGCTGGACATACCATTGTTGGTTTAGTACTGTCAAATGCCCGTGTTGTTCATAAAGTTACCATTGTACCACGTGGACGTGCAGGCGGATACATGATTGCACTTCCTAAAGAAGATCAAATGCTTCTATCTAAGGAAGACATGAAAGAACAATTAGCAGGTTTGATGGGTGGTCGTGTAGCTGAAGAGATTATCTTTAATGTTCAAACTACAGGAGCTTCAAATGACTTTGAACAAGCTACACAGATGGCGCGTGCAATGGTCACTGAATACGGTATGAGTGAAAAACTTGGCCCAGTTCAATACGAAGGTAATCATGCTATGTTTGGTGCACAAAGTCCTCAAAAATCAATTTCAGAACAAACAGCCTATGAGATTGATGAGGAAGTTCGTTCATTATTAAATGAGGCACGAAACAAAGCTGCTGAAATTATCCAATCAAATCGTGAAACGCATAAGTTGATTGCAGAAGCGTTGTTGAAATATGAAACATTAGATAGTACACAGATTAAATCTCTTTACGAGACAGGAAAAATGCCTGAGACAGTAGAAGAGGAATCCCATGCATTATCTTATGATGAAGTGAAATCAAAAATGAGTGAAGAAAAATAAATTTAGAGAGGTTCAACCTCTCTTTTTATGTTCTAATGTGATGGCTACCGAGCGGATGCCCTGATAGTCGACCCTCCTCGTACAGGCTTAGACGATAAGCTACTGGATACCATTCTGACCTATGTTCCAGAAAAAATGGTCTATGTATCCTGCAATGTTTCAACCTTAGCACGAGATTTGGTTAAACTTGTGAAAGTATACGACCTCCACTACATCCAGTCAGTCGATATGTTTCCTCACACCGCACGGACAGAGGCGGTCGTGAAGTTGGTGAAACGAAAAAGCTTGTAAGTTCTTTCTAGGGGACTAAAATACTATAGAAGATAGTAATATTTAGGATAACCTCTTCAAAAAATTTATTATAAAAATCAAAAATAAATCTATCAAACCTATTGACAAAGGGAGAAAAGTAGGTATAATAGAAAGAGTTGAAAAGCTCAAGGTCCGTTGGTCAAGGGGTTAAGACACCGCCTTTTCACGGCGGTAACACGGGTT
>CAJZDE010000150.1:0-4219 GCA_915063165.1 uncultured Streptococcus sp. | reverse complement strand
AAAGACAGTGCCAAGGATAAAAAAGTATAGATGAATCATACTTATTTATTCGTAATTTTAAACTGAAAAATTCTGAAATTTTGCAACTTTTCTAATAAAGTCTTTTTTTGAAACTTTTGTCTTGACTTTCTTATTTAGAAACATTATAATTAAACCATAATCTAAAAAGATTAGAATCATTATAAATAAAAACGAGGTAAATACAATGACACAAGTAAAAAATGGTGCAGCAACTGACGTAGCAACTTTCAGCAATCAAAAGGCTTTGCCAAAGACTAAGGCTATTCTTAACCAAGTAGTGGCAGACCTTTATACAGCTCATATTGCTCTTCACCAAGTTCACTGGTATATGCGTGGCGCAGGCTTCATGGTTTGGCATCCAAAAATGGATGAATACATGGAAACTTTGGATACAACTTTGGATGAAGTCAGCGAGCGCTTGATTACACTGGGAGGCAAGCCTTATTCTACATTGACAGAATTTATCCAACACAGCAAGATTGAAGAAAAAGCTGGTGAATTCAGCAAGGATGTAGAAGAAAGCCTGGCGCGTGTGATTGAGATTTTCCGCTATCTGACAGGGCTTTACCAAGAAGCTTTGGATGTAACAGATCAAGAAGGGGACGATGTAACCAATGATATCTTTGTCGGCGCCAAGGCAGACCTTGAAAAGACTATCTGGATGCTGACAGCTGAAATTGGTCAAGCACCAGGTTTATAAAAAATGATCCATGCGAAGCAGAAAGGAAACAGGCTTTCCTTTCTGTTTTTTCATCTTGAAAAGCGCTGGAAAATCTGATAAAATATAGCTCATGAAAACCCTGTATGATGTTCAGCAATTTCTTAAAAGTTTCGGAATCATTATCTATATGGGCAAGCGCCTTTACGATATTGAGATGATGAAAATCGAGCTGAAGAGAATTTATGATGCTGGTCTAATGGATAAGCTAGCTTATTTTGAGGCAGAGGCAGTCTTACGCCGAGAACATCGCTTAGAGTTAGAATATTTAGAAAAGAAAAAGGAGACTTGAGATGACAATTTGGATTTTGTGGGCGGTACTTTTGGGAATACTTGGCTGGATGGGCTTTAATTATCTGCGCCTTCGTCAGGCAGCAAAAATCGTGGATAACGGGGAATTTGAAGACTTGATTCGCCAAGGTCAGTTGGTTGATCTGCGGGATCCATCTGATTTTCACCGGAAGCATATCTTAGGTGCTCGCAATATTCCATCTCAGCAGCTGAAGGATAGTGTCGGTGCACTTCGTAAGGACAAGGCTGTTCTCCTCTATGAAAATAGTCGTGGTCAGCGCGTGACCAATGCGGCTCTGTATCTGAAAAAACAAGGATTTAAAGAAATCTATATTCTTTCTTATGGGTTGGATTCTTGGAATGGCAAGGTGAAGGCTAGCTGATAAAACGATTCATGAACGGATTGGTGAAATAACAAAAAAGCTTTATTTTTTAAAGCTTTTTTTGTTTTACCAACTTTTCTCCAAATATTTTTTGATAATCGCTAATTCTTCTAGGTTTAAAGGACGATAATCACCTGTTGCTAGGTTTGGGTCTAATGTAAAATCCCCAAACTGAATTCTCTTGAGATAAGTAACCTTGACGCCAACTGCCAGAAACATCTTTTTGATCTGGTGGAATTTTCCCTCGGAAATCTTGACGGTAGCACAGCTCAGACTGGAGTTGGTAGAGAGGATAGAGAGCTGGGCAGGTTGGCAGGTGGTATCGTCTAAAAAGCGAATGCCTTCCTGAAAGGAAGATTTGTCCTTAGGAGTTAAAGGTCCATTGACTTCTACATAGTAAGTTTTTTCAACGTGGTATTGAGGGTGTAGCAGCTGAAATCCTAAGGGACCATTATCGGTAATCAGAAGAAGGCCTTCGGTATCTCTATCCAGCCGTCCGATAGAGTAAAGATTTTCTTTCTCTATCTCCTTGTCCAGCAAATCCAGGACAGTCAATTTTTCAGCATCGCGATTGGCAGTGACTGCACCTGCGGGTTTATTCAGCATGTAGTAACGGTGGGCAGGGCCGCTGACATGTTTGCCTTGAAAAGTAATCTGCTGCAGGCCGGTATCAACGTTTTGGCTGAGTTTGTAGGCGGGCTTACCATCCACTAAAATCTGTTTTTGTAAATGGCTTTGTTTCATCTTTTTTCGGCTGATATGATTGGCAGCCAGCAGTTGGTCGAGGCGCATCTGTTTTCCTTATTTTTTTCTAAATCATATCATAAATTTTCAGGATGGGAAATGCAAATCCTCATGGAGCTCCCATATTTTTTAATGAAAACATTTACACTTATCAAAGCCGTGTTTTTTGCCTGCGTCTGTGGTATAATTGTTCAGTTAGAAATAAAATTTAAAAATTCAGAGGAAATCATGACAAAATTAAGAGAAGATATCCGTAACATTGCGATTATCGCCCACGTTGACCACGGGAAAACAACCCTCGTTGACGAATTATTGAAGCAGTCTGAAACTCTTGATGCTCGTACAGAGTTGGCAGAGCGTGCTATGGACTCAAACGATATCGAAAAAGAGCGCGGTATTACGATCCTTGCTAAAAATACAGCCGTTGCTTACAACGGAACTCGTATCAACATTATGGATACACCAGGACACGCGGACTTTGGTGGAGAAGTTGAGCGTATCATGAAAATGGTTGACGGTGTTGTCTTGGTCGTAGATGCCTACGAAGGAACCATGCCACAAACTCGTTTCGTATTGAAAAAAGCCCTGGAACAAGACCTTGTCCCAATCGTTGTTGTCAATAAAATCGACAAACCATCAGCTCGTCCAGCAGAAGTAGTGGACGAAGTATTGGAACTCTTCATTGAGCTTGGTGCAGACGATGACCAGCTTGATTTCCCAGTTGTTTATGCTTCAGCTATCAACGGAACATCTTCATTGTCAGACGATCCAGCTGATCAAGAAAAAACAATGGCTCCAATCTTTGATACCATCATCGACCATATCCCAGCTCCAGTGGACAACTCAGATGAGCCTTTGCAGTTTCAAGTCTCACTCTTGGACTACAATGATTTCGTAGGTCGTATTGGTATCGGACGTGTCTTCCGAGGGACTGTTAAGGTTGGGGATCAAGTTACCCTTTCTAAACTAGATGGCACTACCAAGAACTTCCGTGTCACAAAACTCTTTGGTTTCTTTGGCTTGGAGCGTCGTGAAATCCAAGAAGCTAAAGCGGGTGACTTGATTGCCGTATCAGGTATGGAAGATATCTTTGTTGGTGAAACTATCACTCCAACAGACGCAGTTGAAGCTCTTCCAATCCTACACATCGATGAGCCAACTCTTCAAATGACTTTCTTGGTCAACAACTCACCATTTGCTGGTCGCGAAGGGAAATGGGTAACCTCTCGTAAGGTTGAAGAACGCTTGCAAGCAGAATTGCAGACAGACGTATCCCTTCGTGTTGACCCAACAGATTCACCAGATAAGTGGACAGTTTCAGGTCGTGGAGAATTGCACTTGTCAATCCTGATCGAAACCATGCGTCGTGAGGGATATGAGCTGCAAGTATCTCGTCCAGAAGTTATCGTGAAAGAAATTGACGGTGTCAAATGTGAGCCATTTGAGCGCGTCCAAATCGATACTCCAGAAGAGTACCAAGGATCTGTTATCCAAAGCCTTTCTGAACGTAAGGGTGAAATGTTGGATATGATTTCAACTGGTAATGGTCAAACTCGTTTGGTCTTCCTAGTTCCAGCACGTGGTTTGATTGGTTACTCTACAGAGTTCTTATCTATGACTCGTGGTTATGGGATTATGAATCATACATTTGACCAATACTTGCCATTGATTCCAGGTGAAATTGGTGGACGTCACCGTGGTGCCCTTGTTTCCATTGATGCTGGTAAGGCAACGACTTACTCTATCATGTCTATCGAAGAGCGCGGAACTATCTTTGTCAATCCAGGTACTGAGGTTTATGAAGGAATGATCATCGGTGAAAACTCTCGTGAGAATGACTTAACTGTTAATATCACTAAAGCCAAGCAGATGACCAATGTTCGTTCGGCAACCAAGGATCAGACAGCAGTAATCAAGACGCCTCGTATCTTGACCTTGGAAGAATCTTTGGAATTCTTGAATGATGATGAATACATGGAAGTAACGCCAGAATCCATTCGTCTGCGTAAGCAAATTTTGAACAAACAAGAACGCGAAAAAGCCAATAAAAAGAAAAAATCAG
>CAJZDE010000149.1:0-4228 GCA_915063165.1 uncultured Streptococcus sp. | reverse complement strand
AAAAACTGGCTTATGGCTTTGCTTGCTTGTGAGGTCATTCTTTTGGTGCTTTGTTTTTTGTATGCTCGAGCAATCATTTTAGAACAAATCTTGTTTTTAGCTTTAGCCTTGTTTGCAGTGTTGGTATTATCTGACCTTTTGCTTACTTGGACCCTTATCTTAGCATTTGGCTTTGGGCTTATCGTTTTGGTTGCGGGTGTGGTTTATATCCCAATCATTCAACTGGTCTTCTTATTAATCAGTTTTCCTCTTTTGATTGGGATTCTACTTAAAGTTCGTTATTATTTCTTCAAGGTGGCTTCAAAGGTCCAAGAACAGGAAGACGAAGCTCGAGCTGATTACCAAGCTATGGTAACTGAACAAAGTGATGTGACGGTACAATCTCTATTGATTCATTGGGCACATGAAGATTTGTTCTTCCAGATTAAACCGAAAGAACATAACCAGATGCTCAGTCGTATTCAAGAGGTAATTGCTCAGGAATTGAGTTACAATGATAAGCTCTATTACGTTTCGGATGGTAATTTTCTCGTTCTATCGAGTACTAACCAACATTCTTTGAAGGAACTTTATTTGAATGATTTGCAGGAGAAACTGAGCAGTTTAGTTTTTCATGGAGAAGATGGCAATCAAGGAATTCAGTTCCAAACAGGGTATTTGGAGATTAACTCTGATAATAAAGATAAATACCAAGACTATGCAGATGTAGCCAGTCATCTCAAACGTCAACTAGAGACAGATGTAATTGTAGAATATTAGGAGGGAAACATGACTTTAACCGAACTATTTTTTGGTATTGCTTTGGGACTCAGTCTCGCCTTTGGCATTTGTTTTGTCATACTATTTATTGCTTATAATGTACTTTACCATCGAGTGAATAAAAATTTTAAGGCGGTGAATCATGATTAGTCAAATGTTAATGATTTTTACCTTGCTTACAATTTGGATTTCTCTAGCTTGGGGCTTGGTAATTCTCTTTTCGGCAGTACACTTTTGGTTTAAACACAGTGATTTTCGTGTAGACACTTCGCCGCTACCTTATTATCCTAAGGTAACCATTGTTGTTCCTGCACATAATGAGGATGTAGTTATTGCGCAGACGGCAAAAGCTATCTTGGATATGAACTATCCTCACGACCGTGTGGAGTTGCTCTTGTTTGCGGATAACTGTTCGGATAACACCTATGCAGAATGTTTGTCTGTACAAGCCATGCCTGAATATGCAGGAAGAAATCTGACTATTATCGACCGTACTGGTACGGGAGGAAAAGCAGGTGTTCTAAACGATGCTTTGGAGATGGCAACAGGCGAATATATCTGTGTCTATGATGCAGATGCCATGCCTGAAAAAAATGCTCTTTATTTCCTTGTAAAAGAAGTGATGAAGGATCCAGAACGTCATGTGGCATCTTTTGGTCGCAACAAGACTCGAAATGCCAATCAAAATTTCTTGACTCGTTGTATCAACCAGGAAATCGTTGTTACTCAGCGCGTGCACCACGTTGGGATGTGGCATCTCTTTAAAATTGGGCGTATTCCAGGAACCAACTTTATCATTCAAACCGACTTTGTAAAGAGCATCGGGGGTTGGAAAAATGGTGCCTTAACCGAGGATACCGATATTTCCTTCAAAATCATGCAAAGTGGTAAATTGATTGCCCTTGCCTATAATTCAGAGGCTTTCCAACAAGAACCTGAGACCTTAAAGAGTTACTATATGCAGCGTAAACGTTGGGCGAAAGGAAATTATGAGGTTGTTCTTTCAAACTTTAAGCATTTATTTGGCAGAGCAAACTGGCGTGTTAAATTAGAAGTTTTTAACTATTCATGTGTTTTCTTTTGGTTTAATTTTGCCATTGTTTTATCGGATTTGATTTTCCTAGCGAATGTGCTAGCAATCTGCCTTAATCTTTTCTTCCCAGATGTCAGGGTTCCATTTGCTTTTGATGCGGACAATATCTACATTGCACAGCTCATGCTTTTTAACTGGATACTCATGATTGGTCTTTATCTGATGCAAATTATGACAGCATTGGCAAGTCAATTTGGACAAGCGACGACAAAACAAATCTGGTTAGCCTTGGCAGCCTATTTCTCTTATGCACAGATGTTTATCGTTGTATCCGTTGATTCCATTTCTTCGATCGTGCTGGACAAAGTACTCCGCCGAAAAGAAACCAAGTGGGTTAAAACTAAACGATTTGCAGGATAGGAGGTTCTATGAAAACGAATAAATTAAAATATGTCTGGTTTGTGCTCATCCTTTCTATCTTTTGTTTAGCCTTGTTTTTAGCAAGAGGAAGGACTAAAATTGAGATGCGGAATCGAATTTACAGCCAATGGAGCCAACAGTTCCTTGTTACAAAAGGCGATCAGTCTTATGTTCGTACGACGAATGATTCTGAGGAAACAACAGTTTTATCAGAGGCCCAAAGTTACGGCATGCTCATAACGGTTTTAGCAGCCCAAAAAGGGCAAGCAAGTCAAGCAGATTTTGAGAGTCTTTATCGCTATTATCAAAATCATCGTATTGAGGGAACGCAGTTAATGTCTTGGAAGCAAGTGATCACAAATGGTAGTGAAACGGTTGAGAAGCAGAACGCAACTGATGGGGATCTCTATATCGCTTATTCTTTGATTGAAGCTGCCAAGCAGTGGCCTGATAAAGCACAGGAATACCAAGCGCAAGCTAAAAAAATATTGGATGATATCCTTAAATACAATTATAATGAAGAGACAGGTGTCCTAACAGTAGGGAACTGGGCAAACAAGGATTCCGATTATTATTACTTGATGCGGACGTCTGATACTCTTCCTCACTATTTCCAATCTTTCTATGACCTGACTGGAAATAAACAGTGGTTAGATGTTAAGGATAAGATGCTTGGCCAACTGGAGCAAATCAGTTCTCATTCTGATACGGGTCTCTTGCCAGACTTTATTTGGGCTGAGAAGTCAGGGGCACGTCTTGTTGATGCCAACACTATCGAATCTCAATACGATGGGGCGTACTCTTATAACGCTTGCCGTTTGCCTTATCACTTGTCACAGAGCCAGGATGAAAGAAGCCAAAAACTCGTTCAAAAGATGATGGATTTCTTTATGAAAGAGCAACGCATTTATGCTGGTTATGACTTGAACGGAACGGCCCTCAATCAATACCAGGCAGGTAGTTTCTTGGCACCGATTACCTACGCGTCTGACAAGGGAGAAGGCTATCTGAAACTTCTTCAGCAAAATAAATATATTTTCACACAAGATTTACCTTTGGACAACTACTATGATGCAACGATGATTACCATGATTGCTCTAGAGATGTTCTAGAATGAAAAGAGAGGGCTGGTTTTACTAGCTCTCTTTTTGATAGGATTTTCATCTTTTTTCAAAAAAGGAATTTGATCAGCTTTATGGTATAATGGAAAGAGTGATGGAAAAGAGGTAGAGAGATGGATGCGAAATTAAAATACAAGGCAAGGAAGATTAAAATCATCTTTTTTGATATTGATGATACCTTGCGTACATCAAAGACAGGTTTTATTCCAGCTACAATTCCTACTGTTTTTAAACAGTTGCGTGAAAAAGGAATTTTAACAGGAATCGCCTCTGGACGTGGTATTTTTGGTGTTGTTCCAGAGATTCGTGAGCTCAAACCGGACTTTTTTGTAACCCTAAATGGGGCCTATATAGAAGATAAAAAAGGTAAGGTCATTTATCAACATCAGATTGACAAGTCAGATGTTGAGGAGTATATCTCTTGGACGAAGGAAGAGGGAATTGAGTACGGCCTGGTTGGTAGTCATGACGCCAAACTCTCCATGCGAACAGAACTGGTCAGTGAGGCTATTGATCCGATTTATCCAAACTTGAATGTGGATCCAGATTTTCATGAAAAAGCAGATATTTACCAGATGTGGACCTTTGAGGAAAAAGGGGACGACTTGCACCTACCAGATAGTCTCTCAGGTAAACTTCGAATGGTGCGTTGGCATGAACATTCATCAGATATCGTGCCTATTTCAGGTTCAAAAGCCACTGGTGTTGCCAAGGTTGTAGAATATCTAGGCTTGAAACCAGAAAATGTTATGGTCTTTGGAGATGGGCTCAATGACTTGGAACTCTTTGATTATGCTGGAATCAGTATTGCTATGGGTGTTTCCCATGATAAAATCAAAGAAAAAGCAGATTATATTACAAAAACAGTAGAAGAAGATGGCATTTTTGATGCCTT
>CAJZDE010000148.1:0-4247 GCA_915063165.1 uncultured Streptococcus sp. | reverse complement strand
AATATTTTTTTCAGATTTGCTTTTTCCGATTCATACCAGTCTTTCCACTCTGACTTGTGCTCTACTAGAAAAATAGGAAAAAGTTGCCAGAGTTCCTCTAAACTCATTTCTTCAAGTTTCTTTATCATGTCTATAAGGTTTAAATCAACTCTGTCCCAAACTGGTCTTGCTTGATTTTACCAGCCTTCATCAAGCCGCCGAGTGCTTTCTTGAACTGACCTTTAGAAATGCCAAAGGTTGCCTTGATGTCTTCAGGAGATGACTTATCATTTAAGGTCATGAAACCGCCATTGCTTTCCAAGTAGGTCAAAATCATCTGGGCATCATTTTCCAACATCTCAAAAGAACGTGGTTTGAGGGATAGGTTCAAGGTGCGGTCCACTTCACGGAAACCGATGACACGCGCATCTAGCACTTGTCCCAAACGTGGCTCTGCGTAGCGCTCACTTGGGTGGATGAAACCAAGCATGTTATTCTCTGGCAGATAGACAAAGGTCCCTGACAGCTTGAGACGGTAAACAATGGCTGGCCAGTTTTGGTTCTGCATGTTGTTGTAGGCAGGACGAGCCAGACGTTGGAAGTCTTCCTGATAAGCCAAGAGTCCCCAGATTCGGTCTTTCTTGTCTACTTCTAGACGAATATAAAGTTTATCGCCCTTCTTGGGCCAGAGTTCCTTGAGTTCAGGTAGGATATCCAGTGACACTACGATTTCCTTGTCAGGAAGTCCTGTATCGACAAAAACACCCAAGTCCTTACGAACTTCTGTTACCGTTCCCCAACCAAATTGGTCCTGAGTGGCAGTCACTTCTATGGTTGTCAGGCGGAGTTTTTGCTTCATATCCGTGTAGGCAAAACCTTTGACCGTATCCCCTACTGTATGTTGACCTTCTTCCTTGGCAAGTGCATAGGTTTGACCATCCTTTTGCACAAAGTAAAAACGGTCATTTTCATCGATGATAAGTCCAACGATAAAACTTGCAAGATTTGTATTCATATTTCCTTCTTTCGAATAAAACTCAGCCAGCAATGCCAACTGAGTTTTTCTGTTTATTTTTAGACTTCCAAGATTTCTTTTTCTTTATTGGCAGTCATGTCGTCGATGTGTTTAACAGCATCGTCTGTTACTTTTTGAATATCTTTTTCAAGAGTTTTCAATTCGTCTTCAGTGATTTCTTTTGCTTTTTCTTGCTTTTTAGCTTCATCCATAGCATCACGACGGATGTTACGAATAGCCACTTTAGCATTTTCACCGACCTTCTTCACTTCTTTAGCAAGGTCACGACGAGTTTCTTCTGTAAGAGCTGGGATAACCAAGCGAATCACAGAGCCGTCATTAGCTGGTGTAATACCAAGATCAGAAGCGTTCAAGGCACGTTCGATGTCTTTCAATGAAGATTTGTCGAATGGCGTTACCAACAAGACACGCGCTTCTGGAATGGTGATAGAAGCGATTTGGTTAAGGGGAGTTTCGACTCCATAGTATTCTACATAGACACGGTCTAGCAAGCTTGCGTTGGCACGACCTGCACGGATACCACCAAATTCACGAGCAAGTGATTGGTGAGACTGGGTCATTCTCTCTTTAGCTTTTTCTACAATTGCGTTAGCCATAATTTTCTTATTCCTTTTCTTCGATATTATTTGAAACTGTTGTTCCGATATTTTCACCAAATACGACACGTTTGATGTTGCCTGGTTGGTTCATATTGAAGACAACCAAGTCAATGTCGTTGTCCATTGAGAGGGTTGAAGCAGTTGAGTCCATGATACGAAGACCTTTGTTGATAACATCACGGTGGGTCAATTCTTCAAACTTAACGGCTGTCTTGTCTTTCTTAGGATCGGCATTGTAAACACCATCTACACCGTTTTTAGCCATCAGAATGGCATCTGCTTCGATTTCAGCTGCACGAAGAGCCGCTGTTGTATCTGTTGAGAAGTAAGGTGAACCAATTCCGGCACCAAAGATAACAATACGCCCTTTTTCAAGATGGCGAAGGGCACGTCCACGTACGTAAGGTTCTGCAACTTGTTGCATAGAAATAGATGTTTGAACACGCGTGTCTACGCCAACTTGTTGCAATGAATCTGCCATCACAAGAGCATTCATAACAGTCCCAAGCATCCCAGTGTAATCTGCCTGAACACGGTCCATTCCTGCTTCTGCAGCAGGTTCTCCACGCCAGAGATTTCCTCCACCAATAACAAGGGCAATTTCGATCCCTAGACTATGAACTTCTTGAATCTCTTTTGCAATTTTTTGAACTGTTTGGATATCAATCCCTACGCCACGTTCACCAGCAAGGGCTTCACCTGATAACTTGATTAAAATACGTTTATACTTGGGGTTCGCCATTTTTACTCTCCTTTTTTCATCCTACCTATTTTATCACAATTTCTAAGATTTTTATAGTACCATGAGCAATTCTTTGAAAATAATTAGACAGTTAAAAATTCCTCTAAGTCAGCAAGAGCACGCTCTGCAATTTTTTCATAACGAGCCTTCTTATCACGGATACGCTCGCCTTCCAACTCCTTGATGATCCCGAAATTGACGTTCATAGGTTGGAAATGCTTGCTATCTGCATGGGTGATGTAATGAGCCAGACTTCCAATCGCTGTTGTCTCTGGGAAGATGGCTTGGCTTTCTCCCTTGAAGAGACGAGCCGCGTTAACACCTGCAACTAAACCTGATGCTGCTGACTCGACATAGCCTTCTACACCGGTCATTTGACCAGCAAAGAAGAGATTTGGCTGTTTCTTAGAACGGTAAGTCTGTTCAAGAAGATTTGGTGAATCCATGTAAGAATTGCGGTGCATGACCCCATAACGGACAAACTCCGCATTTTCAAGACCTGGAATCATTTGGAAAACACGCTTTTGTTCTCCCCATTTGAGGTGTGTCTGGAAACCAACGATATTGTAGAGACTACCAGCTGCATTATCCTGACGAAGTTGGACAACTGCATAAGGAGTTTTAAATTCTCCATCACGAGGGCCTGTGTAATCATCTGGATACTCCAGACCAACTGGTTTCATAGGACCATAAAGCATGGTTTTAATGCCACGTTTTGCCATGACTTCAATCGGCATACAACCTTCAAAGTACTTTTCTTTTTCGAAAGAATTGAGCGGTGCTTCTTCCGCATTGACCAAGGCTTCATGGAAATCCATAAATTCTTGTTTGGTCATCGGAGCATTAAGATAAGCTGCTTCTCCCTTATCGTATCGAGACTTGAGATAGACCTTGCTCATATCGATGGTGTTGACATCGATAATAGGCGCTGCCGCATCGTAGAAATAGAAACCATCCCCGTCATTAAGGGCATGAATCTTTTCAGCTAGGGCATCACTGGTCAAAGGACCAGTAGCGACAACCGTAATAACATCCGTTGGCAATTCTGTAATTTCATCACGAATCACTTCAATCAAGGGATGATTGGCTACTTTTTCGGTCACCATCTGAGAGAAACCATCGCGGTCCACCGCAAGCGCCCCACCTGCAGGAACACGTGTAGCCTCAGCAGATTCCAGGATGACCGAACCCAAGCGACGCATTTCTTCCTTGAGGAGCCCAACAGCATTAGTCAGGGCATCGCCACGAAGAGAATTGGAACAAACCAACTCCGCAAAATTGTCTGTTTTGTGCTGAGGTGTTGACTTGACACCACGCATTTCATAGAGTTTAACTGGAATACCACGTTCTGCGATTTGGTAGGCAGCTTCAGACCCCGCTAAACCTGCTCCGATAACATTGATATAAGATTGAGACACGACACTAATACCTCTTTGGGTGGAAACTAAGTCCAAGTAAAAACAAGCTACTAGACTATTTGACACCCACAAATCTTTCTAATTTTTCTTTTACTAGTATAACAAAAAAAGGGAAGAAGGCAAACTTCCCTGTTTAGTTATTTTCTTGATTTTCTTCCCAATCGTGGTAGGCAGCGTAGAGCTGGCTTTTATTCCACTGGTAGAGTTTTGCAACTTCCTTAATGGCTTGATTTTTCTTCATTCCTTGCTGGATACGGGCTTTGATTTCTAAGAACAAGTCCTCCTCGTCCTTTTCCTCCACATCCTGACTGGCACCTTCAACGATGAGAAGGCATTCACCCTTGAGTGGCGTTTCAGCTATGCTTGCAAGCAATTCAGAGATGGTTCCTCTTTGGTATTCTTCATAGATTTTGGTCAATTCCCTGACCAGGACCACCGAGCGGTTACCGTAGACTTCTAGCATATTTTCTAAT
>CAJZDE010000147.1:0-4264 GCA_915063165.1 uncultured Streptococcus sp. | reverse complement strand
GAATATTTCCTGTATAATGGGAATATGTATAAAAATTTGGAGTTAGAGGAAGTATGATTGTAGGTATTGATTTAGGAACAACAAATTCTTTGGTTGGAGTTTATCAAGACGGTCAGGTTAAGCTGGTCCCAAATGCTTTTGGAGAGTTTTTGACTCCTTCTGTTGTGGCCTTAGACGACAATGACGAAATCATAGTTGGGAAAATCGCTAAGGAGTGCTTGGTCACTCATTCTGACAAGACTGTTTCTCAATTTAAACGCTTTATGGGAACTAAGCATGACTTAAGACTAGGAAATAGAACTTATAAGGCTGAAGAATTAAGCTCTTTTGTGATTCGAAAGTTGGTAGATGATGCAGAAACTTATCTTGGAGAGAAAGTTGATGAAGTTATCGTTAGTGTACCAGCCTATTTCAATGATGCTCAGCGCTATGCGACAAAATTAGCAGGAAAATTTGCAGGGGTTAAGATTGATCGAATTATCAATGAACCTTCTGCAGCTGCCCTGGCTAAAAGCTCCATGAGTCATCAAGAGGATCAATCTTTCATTGTAGTCGATTTTGGTGGAGGTACTCTGGATATCTCAGTTGTAGAGTTGTTTGATAATATTGTTGAGATTGTGTCCATAGCAGGTGACAATCGTTTGGGAGGAGAGGATTTTACTGCAGCCATTGCTGAGGAATTTTTAGTCTTCAATCAATTGACCAAGGAGTCCATTTCGCGTGAATTCTATAGCAAAATTTTGGTGCAAGCTGAGAATACTAAGTTGGACTTGAATGACAAAGAAGAAGTGAAGATGACAGTGATGGACCAAGAGCAGGAATACACTTTAGACTTGAGCTACCAGCGCTTTTATGAACTCTGTCAACCGCTGCTGGCTCGTGTTAAGGCTGTTTTGGACCGTGCCTTGATGGATGCACGTTTTAGCTATGTAACCTCTGATAATTTTGTCCTTGTTGGAGGAACTTCAAAATTGAGATTGGTTCAGGATTTTCTATCTTACTGTATTGATCAAAAGGTGCAAGTATCTGATAATCCTGATTTGATGATTGCGAGAGGCTGTGCGCTCCTTGCAGGAATCAAGCAACGTCAAGGAGAGATACGAGACCTGTTGCTTTCTGATATCTGCCCATTTACACTCGGTATTAAGGTAGTCGGTGATCGTTTTTCACCAATAATAGAGCGAAATTCCACCCTCCCTGCTTCGCGGTTGGAGCATTACTATACTGCTGAAATGGGACAGAGTCAGGTGAAGATAAAGGTCTACCAAGGCGAGATGATGAAGGCGACCCAAAACTTGTTCTTAGGAGAACTGGAAGTTCCAGTTCCTGTAAATTATCAAGCTAATGAAGGTTTTACAGTCCGATTCACCTATGATCTTAATGGAATATTGGATGTGGAAGTGAAAATTGACTCGACTCAAGAAGTCTTTAGTCATGTCGTCTTGCAAGATAGTATTACGCTGACAGAAAAGGAAATCAAGGACAAACAATCTGAATTATCTCGCTATAAGATTAATGCACAGGAGACAGAGGTCTACCGCTTCTTGATTGAGAAGGCCAATCGCGTCTATAGTATGCTACTCGGCAGGAGAAGAGATAATCTGATGGAGGAAACAAAGAGATTTGAGGAAGAGGTCAAACAGGCGTCTGTCTATCAATTACCTAAGGTTTACCAATCATTTTCTCGTTACTTAGATTATCTAGAACGAGGGCTGTAAGAGAGGAGAAGATATGAGTATATGGGAAACTTTAGGTATTGAGCCAACTCATGATGTCAAAGTAATTCGGAGACGTTATGCTGAGTTGGTTCGACACTATCATCCTGAAGACCAACCAGAAATCTATCAGCAAATTGTTGAAGCCTATCAAGTAGCCTTAAATTATGCAAGATTAATCAATGCTAGCTCAGAGATTGGTCTAAGAAAACCGATTTCCCATCAGCAAGAAAGCCAGACATGTGAGGAAACCCAAGACTCTGCTTCAAGTTTCCTTGATTTTGATACTTTACATATAGAAGAGGAGCAGTCGCAAGAGGAAGGTGCAAAGTCTCTACTTGACTTTAGTGACTATAAACGTTCAACTGCTTCAATCGGAAACTATGAAGAACCAGAGACTTCTCTAAACTTTGAAACGTTGAAGGTGGAGGAAGCGCAGTTACAAGAAGAAACCGCAAAGTCTACCCTGGATTTTAGCGACTATAATGAAACTTCGTATATAATTCGGAATTCGATTGAAAGCATAATCGGCAATGCTGATTATAGCTTTGAAGAGCAAGAAAATCTTTGGAGCCAGTTCTTTAGTCAGTATAGATATGACATGAGTGTTGTTCAGACTGTCCTAGAGGAAATGGATGTTTATATTTTTAACAAGCCTGAACAATTCTCTATCATCATACCTTTACTGAAAGACTATGTCCCTGATTTTCGCAACTGGAGTTACTATTACAAACTGAATCATTGGGAAATCAAAAGGGCAGGGGCAGTAGAAAAACAGAAATCTATTGCAAGTGCGAAAGAAGAGACTGAGCAATTTTACGCTTCATATCTTTTATGCCAAGAAATTCTCAAAGATTCTAAAAAAGCAAATCAACTAACATCTTGGATAGATTTTTTTAAGCACCCGCATCTTGCTTTTGTCGTGCTTTTTCAAGTGAGTCAGAAGCGTCACATAATTAAGAGTGTCCCTGTTTTAACTTATATCCTTGAAAAGGTGCGACAAGTAATGTTTAAAGAGGATCGTGAACAGTTTGATGACCTAGCTGAGTACTTAAAGAAATTAAAGGTAAAACTTGGTGAAAATGTTGACTTTAATCAATACTCTTTAGATAACCCTGATGAGGTTGAGGTAGTTTTTTATGAACTGCTAAACGCTCATTATGAAGACGACTATAGTCTATTGCGTGATTGGCAATTTCTTTTTGAAAGGGTTAAGGATCAATCACTTTTACTATCTTTGTTAGAAAAAGTGGATGTCTATCCTTTAAAGAATAAAAAGGTTTTAACCCTGATACTCCAATTTGTAGAGCGTTCAAGTGACGAGGAGTCGAATCCCTATCTGAAAAAGCTACAATTCTGGAATATTGTTCAGTCCTATCCTTCTGTTGTAAAAGAGTTTGAACTAGATAATAAGGAGAATTTTGAATATTGGTATTACGAAGGCTATCTTTATGTTGAAAAACTAACGAAAAGTGATGAACTCATCAATGATTGGGATGAGTGGAAGCAATATTTTAAAGAAAAGCCTCGTATTCTAACTGTCTTGTTTGAACAGATATACAAGGAGTATCGACGCTTCACAGATGGAGAAGTCTTGAGATTTGTTCTTGGAAGATTTACTACTTCTAAAATTGCTCCACATATGATGACAGAGGAGACAGACAAGAAACTTGAAGAGATGACAGCCTATGCCTATGAGCTCAGTTATCCGAAGTCGAAACTATCCTATTCGTCTTGGAAAAGAAGACAGATATTCACCAATAAATTTCTGCAGTTTGTATTTGCTGTTTTGACTGTATTTAGCCTCATACAAAGTATCCAAGAGCAACGTCTTGGATTAAATTCTTGGGTTTATGTAGGAATGGTATCTCTTTTTTACTATTATATATTGAGAATGCGACAAACACCCATGGAAGAAGGGGATTTTGCTCGAGGTATGAAGCCCAAACTTTACTACAATCTCAATATGTGGGTTATGGGAATTTATTAGCCATTCCGTTTTTACCTCTTGGACTTATCGTTGGACTCTCTTTTATAACATTTTTCTGCTTTATTGATGGATTTAAGGTTAATAAGGGTCCAAAATGGAATTATTCACTAGATTGGCTTACTCCTGTTGGTATTTTTCTTTCTGCTGGTTTTCTTTCTGCTTTGGCAAAAAGAAGTCAATTGGTTTCAGGTGTTGTCATATTCTATAGCATTATTCTGATTATCCTGCTCATTATTTTGTCCTTTACGAGATTGAGTCTAGACTTTCCGCCTTCGCTTAAGAAAATTTTCTTTCCAAGTTTAATAGGGATTCTTCTTTTTCAATTTTCTCCTCTCATTCACTTTAGACTTAGTTACTTTGATCCTATGATTCTTCGGCAAGACACCCTTAGCCTAACAGTCATGCTGCTATTAAATGCTGTTGCTATGTCTTATTTTACAAAAGAACAACGTTTAATAATTGGAGTTAAAAAAGTCTTCATAATTTATAGTTTGCAGCTGTTTATCTTTTTTCGACGATTTCTTAGGATTCTATTTTTCAATATAGCAGGGTTACGCCG
>CAJZDE010000146.1:0-4282 GCA_915063165.1 uncultured Streptococcus sp. | reverse complement strand
AGAAAGTAGCCACTCGCAAGACCAAAGTTTCCCCAGTCAATGACTTTCTTACGTCCCCAAAGATCCGCCAAATGTCCACCATACAGCCCAGCTAAAAAACCAATGAGTTTGGTTGTGATCATCAATAACCCCGCCCAAAAGGCTCCAAAATATTGAACATAGTACATGGCCATAAAAGGAGTAATGGCACTCTCTAAAATCCGGGCTACAACGCTCATCCATTCCCGCATTTGAATTTGCTTGGGGAGGGCAAAAAATTCTTTCATCTTTCATTCCTTTTTCATAATTTCTTCGCTTTTTCTTACCTAGTATATCATATTTTTTTGCTGAAAACTGCAAACACAAGTGCAACCTCTGGTTGACAAATAGTACAGGAGATTGTATTCTCATAATAAGTAAAAATTGTTAGGATAAAAGAAGAAAAAGGAGGATAGAGTGATGAAACTCGCAGAAAAACTATTTGAGCTCAGAAAGGAAAAAGGTTGGTCCCAGGAAAAGCTAGCAGAACAAATCAATGTTTCTCGGCAAAGCATCTCCAAATGGGAGTCTGGACAAGTCCTTCCTGAAATTGAAAAAATCATTGAAATAAGCAAGATTTTTCAAGTGACAACTGACTATCTCTTACTGGATGAAAACTCTGAAAAAACTTCTACAGAAGTGATCTTGGAGGGAGACAAGGACAAATACTATAAAAAGGTTAAATCCTTTGGTCTCTGGCAGGTGATTTATATTTTCGTATTGGCTCTGGCTATCTATCTCTTTTTAGCTGGTTCTAGTTTTCCAGCTGAATTCACCGCTTGGATTTGGCTGACCTTCGTTCTCTTGATTGCGTCTGCAGTTGCTATCAACAAGGCTCTCAAAACCAAACAACGTTATCTTGATAGGGTAATTGGCCTTGAGAATCATTCAGACCATGACGACTCTACAAAATCTTGAATCACCTAGTTCAGTTTTCACAACACTTTTTATAGGACTGGTCTTGTCAAGCAAGTGTAAACCTCGTGTCAACTTGCCCATGTCCAATCAAAGTTCCCACTTTAATAAAATTTTAAAGCCTTGTTCGAAAAGGAACAAAGGCTTTTTGTGTTCTTAATATTTTCCCAACTCACGAAGACTCGTATGATTTTCCTGAATGCGTCGGAACATCTTTTCCATATCCGACTTGGTGAAATGCACCAAAACCGGACGTCCATGCGGACAGTTATAGGGGTTGTCACATTTAGAAAGCTGATAAAGGAGCTGTCTGGCTGAGTGGTCATCGATACGATGGTTGGCCTTGATAGACCGCTTGCAGGACATCATGATGGCTAGCTCTGCTCGGTATTTCTTGATCGAAACTTCCTTGGTCAAGAGCAGCATGTCGCACATTTCATAGATACCTGACTCAATCTCTTCTTCTGCCATCCAAATAGGATGTTCACGCAGGATGAATTGATTTTCTCCGTACTCTGCTAGAAAGACGCCCGCTTCCTCTAAAAGAGGCATTCTTTCCCTGAGACGAAGGGCATCATCCACTGGGAATTCAAAGATGTAGGGCACTAGGAGTTGTTGCTGACTCTGGTCAACATTGCCGATGCTTTCACGGTATTCCTCGTACTTGACTCGTTCCTGAGCCGCGTGCTGGTCTATGATGTAGAGTCCATCTCGCCCCTGGGCAAAGAGATAGGTCCCGTGCATCTGTCCGAAAAACTCCAACTCTGGGAAGCTGGATGATTCTTCTCTCTCCAGCTTGTCATAAGCCTTATCAAGACTGGCTAAGTCTAACTCCGGATGGTCTAATTGGTCATAGTTAGCAGGCTTTCTCTCTGCAAAATGCAGTTTTGCAGGCTTGGTCAACTGGTCCAAGGTTTCCTTGGCAAACAAGGTTAAATCCTGCCTTTCCTCAGTCAAGTCTACTTGATGGTCTGAAACCTCAACTTGACTGGGTTTTGAGAGTTCTGTTTTTTCATAGTAGAGCGTATTTTCTTTGAGTGGGAGAACGGTCTGCTCTACCTTTTGACGATTACGCACGGTCGACTTGGCAAGATTTTCTAAAGCATCAGGTATCAAGGCTTGTTCCTTGAGACTATTTGAAATAGCTTCTGAAACCAGCGCCATCAGTTCTCTTTCCTTAGAAATCCGCACTTCTTGCTTAGTTGGATGGACATTGACATCAGCTAGATAGGGGTCAATATGGATGTGAATGACAGCCAGCGGAAAGCGCCCTACCATGAGTTTGCTGCCATAACCATCCAAAATAGCACGATTGAGCAAGAAGTTCTTGATATAACGGCCATTGATGAAGAGGCTGATATAGTTACGATTTGCTCGGGTTAATTCAGGTAAAGACACAAAACCTGTAATTTCAAAATCTAAGTCAGAGTTCTCAATTTCAATCATCTTCTTAGCACTCACCAAACCGTAAATCCCTGCGATGGCTTGACGCAGTTGACCAGTCCCTGCTGTCCGCGTCATTTCCTTGCCATCACTGATTAAACTAAAAGAAATCTCGGGATGAGCCAAGCCCAGACGGTTGACAATATCAATGATATGAGACAGCTCCGCTTGCTGGCTCTTCATATACTTGAGACGGGCAGGTGTGTTGAAAAAGAGGTCTTCCACACAAACTTTGGTTCCTACAGGGCTAGTCGCTGGGATGACTTCCTCAACTTGACCTCCACGCGCGACTAACTTAGTCCCATGACTCGCACCATCCACCGCCGTCAACAGAGTCAGCACACTGACAGAAGCGATAGAAGGCAGGGCTTCACCACGAAAACCAAGCGTCCGAATCCGAAAGAGGTCTGCCTGATTTTTTATCTTACTGGTCGCATGGCGACGCAAGGCCAACTCCACCTCATCGTGGGCAATTCCATGACCATTATCGGTGATTTGAATTTTCTTGAGACCAGCTTCCTCAATCTCAATGATAATCTGGCTAGAACCCGCGTCAATGGCATTTTCTACCAACTCTTTGACCACACTGGCAGGACGTTCAATGACCTCCCCAGCTGCAATCTGGTTTGCCAGCACCTCCCCTGCCGCGATCTGGTTTGCTAACACTTCTGGCAATTCAATAATATGAGACATCTTTCAGCCCCTTTCTGTATCTATTTTCCTAGAAATTGATTAGTGCTATTATACCATATTTCAAATGCTATCAGAAAAAGCAAATACCACATAGACTCCAAATCTCTCCACATAGACAAAAGCTCTTGCCATGGGTCGTAAAATAGTGTTTAATAAAGGTGTACAAGAAGTGATCACAATTTTGTATGAAATATAAGGAGAGAAATTTATGAAAGTAGAACTACAGATTAAGGAGACGTACAAGGAAGAAAAGCTGATTGTCCAAGCACCTCAAGAAACCAAAAAAGTCCAAAAAGTCATCGAATTTGCTGAAAATCTTGACCAAAAAGAAACAATCAAAGGAAAGATTGATGATCAGGTCTATCTAGTTAAGATTGGTAAGATACAACGCTTCTATATCGAGAATCGCAAGGTTCTAGCAGAAACGTCGAGTCAGACCTACAGCATTGATTTGCGACTCTATCAAGTTCTTGAAATTCTACCGACCACTTTTATCCAAATTTCCCAATCTGAAATCGTCAATATCGACTCCATCTCTCATCTCAAGCTCACGCCCAACGGTCTGGTTGAAATTTTCTTAAAAAACGAAAGCTTCACCTACTCTTCACGCCGCTACCTAAAAACCATCAAGGAGAAATTAGAACTATGAAAAAACAAATCTTTCACGATGCAGCCACTGGTGTACTTATCGGCCTCATCCTCTCTATCCTTTTTTCACTCATTTATGCACCAAATACCTATGCCCCACTGAGTCCCGAGTCTCTTATCGGCCAAGTGATGGTTCAACATCAGGTTCATGGTGCCCTGGTCTTGCTCTACTGCACGATTATCTGGTCAGCTATCGGCGTTCTCTTTAGCTTTGGCAGCCGCTTATTCAATCGTGACTGGAGCCTGCTCCGTGCCACACTTTCCCATTTCTTCCTCATGCTGGCTGGCTTTGTTCCACTAGCAACTCTGGCTGGTTGGTTCCCCTTCCACTGGACCTTCTATCTCCAGCTCATTCCAGAGTTTGCGATCGTCTACCTCATCATCTGGGTTATTCTCTATAAAAGAGAAGCAAAAAAAGTGGACCACATCAATCAACTTTTGGCCCATAAAAAGTAATAGAGAAAATCCCACTCACAATGTACTGACCCCCAAAAGTTGGACAAATAATTGTTGAAAGGATTTAGTTCTGTATTGTACAGGGCTAAGTCCTTTTAGTTTGACTTTG
>CAJZDE010000145.1:0-4291 GCA_915063165.1 uncultured Streptococcus sp. | reverse complement strand
ATTAACTTGATAGAATGGAGAAATAGAGAGAAATCACAGTTTTTTTCTAGTCAACTACCTCTTGTTTATGGTAAAATAGAAACGATAAGAAATGGAGGAGAATCAAAATGGAATCACATTTGGTTAGAATCATTAACCGCCTAGAAGCAATGACAAAAGATGGTGGAAATCTAAAACGTAATTTTGAACGTGAAGGTGTTGTCGTCGCAGAAGTTGCATACAGCCACGACGAAGAAAACGGATCACTCTTCACCCTTCGCGATGTAGAGGCTCGTGAAACTTATACTTTTGATAGCATTGATTTGATTGCAATGGAGATCTACGAACTCCTTTACTAATATAAAAAAAACGGGCAGTAAGGCCCGATGAATGAGAATCCTTTTTGTCACCACAAATGGGATTTTTTCTTACCTTTAATGCTGCTTCATTCTCCATAAATCCTGCTTTTAAAAACGACTACTTCCCAATCTTTTTACTTGCTTTACACCTTAATCATGCTATAATGAGAGTATAAAACTTTGACTATTCTTGACCTTTTTTCTTAGGCCAAGAATATGAATGAAATGAGGTAGATGTATGCTCTGTCAAAACTGTAAAATAAACGACTCAACAATTCATCTGTATACCAATATCAATGGACAGCAAAAGCAAATTGATCTCTGTCAAAATTGCTATAAAATTATCAAAACAGATCCAAATAATACCCTCTTTAAAGGAATGACTGACTTAAACAATCATGACTTTGATCCTTTCGGCGACTTTTTCAATGATTTGAATAATTTCAAACCTTCTTCTAATAACGTCCCTCCAACTCAATCTGGTGGGGGATACGGAGGAAACGGCGGTTATGGGCCTCAAAACCGCGGTCCACTTCAAACACCTCCTAGCCAAGAAAGAGGACTCCTAGAGGAATACGGTATCAATATTACTGAGATTGCTCGTCGGGGAGATATTGACCCTGTTATCGGTCGAGATGAGGAGATTATCCGTGTTATCGAAATCCTCAACCGAAGAACCAAGAACAATCCTGTCCTTATCGGAGAACCAGGTGTTGGTAAAACAGCCGTTGTTGAAGGTTTAGCTCAGAAGATTGTCGATGGCGATGTTCCTCATAAACTCCAAGGCAAGCAGGTCATCCGTCTGGATGTGGTCAGTCTAGTCCAAGGAACAGGGATTCGAGGCCAATTTGAAGAACGTATGCAAAAGCTCATGGAAGAAATTCGCAAACGCGAGGACATCATCCTCTTTATCGACGAAATCCATGAAATTGTTGGTGCAGGGTCAGCAGGTGATGGCAATATGGATGCAGGCAATATCCTTAAACCAGCCCTTGCCCGTGGTGAATTACAAATGGTCGGTGCCACTACTCTCAATGAATACCGCATCATTGAAAAAGATGCTGCCCTCGAGCGCCGTATGCAGCCTGTCAAGGTAGATGAACCAACTGTCGAAGAAACCATTATCATCCTTAAAGGGGTTCAAAAGAAATACGAAGACTACCATCACGTCAAGTATACTGATGCTGCTATCGAAGCTGCTGCAAATCTTTCCAATCGCTATATCCAAGATCGCTTCTTGCCAGACAAGGCTATTGACCTGTTAGATGAAGCTGGTTCTAAGATGAATCTGACACTGAACTTTGTTGATCCTAAAGTGATTGACCAGCGTTTAATTGAAGCTGAGAATCTCAAGGCTCAGGCTACTCGAGAGGAAGACTTTGAAAAGGCTGCCTATTTCCGCGATCAGATTGCCAAGTACAAGGAAATGCAGAAAAACAAGGTGACTGACCAGGATACTCCTATCATTAGCGAGAAAACCATTGAGCATATCATTGAGCAGAAAACTAATATCCCTGTTGGGGAGCTAAAAGAAAAAGAACAGTCTCAGCTTATCCATCTAGCAGACGACCTCAAGGCCCATGTTATCGGACAAGATGAAGCTGTCGATAAGATTGCCAAGGCCATCCGTCGTAATCGTGTTGGTCTTGGAACTCCTAACCGCCCAATCGGAAGTTTCCTCTTTGTCGGACCAACTGGTGTCGGTAAGACAGAACTTTCCAAACAACTAGCCATTGAGCTCTTTGGTTCTGCTGACAGCATGATTCGCTTTGATATGAGTGAATACATGGAAAAACACAGTGTGGCTAAATTAGTCGGAGCTCCTCCAGGTTATGTCGGCTATGATGAAGCTGGTCAATTAACGGAAAAAGTTCGTCGCAATCCTTACTCACTCATCCTTCTCGATGAAGTCGAAAAAGCCCATCCAGATGTGATGCACATGTTCCTTCAAGTCTTGGACGATGGTCGTTTGACAGATGGGCAAGGACGAACAGTTAGCTTTAAGGATGCTATCATTATTATGACCTCAAATGCCGGTACGGGTAAGGCCGAAGCCAGTGTTGGGTTTGGAGCTGCTCGTGAAGGACGTACTAATTCTGTTCTTGGTGAACTCGGTAACTTCTTTAGTCCTGAGTTTATGAACCGTTTTGACGGCATCATCGAATTTAAACCTCTCAGCAAGGACAACCTTCTCCAAATCGTCGAACTCATGCTAGCGGATGTCAACAAACGCCTCTCTAGCAACAATATCCACCTCGATGTGACAGACAAGGTCAAGGAAAAATTGGTTGACTTAGGTTATGATCCAAAAATGGGGGCTCGCCCACTCCGCCGCACCATTCAAGACTATATCGAGGATGCTATCACAGACTACTACCTTGAAAACCCAAGTGAGAAAGCCCTCAAAGCAGTCATGACAAGCAATGGCAATATTCAAATCAAATCTGCCAAAAAAACTGAGAAAACAGAAGAGATTGCTTCTGAAATAGAAGAATAAAATCTCATAAAAAGAACAGGAAACAAGATTTCCTGTTCTTTTTTAATTCTCTTCTTGAACTTGATAGCGAAGAATTGTTTTCAATTTACTTGGCTCCGTTCGATGAAGGTTATTGAGATAGATTTCTCGGTGGATTTCCGAAGTTCTTTTGAGTTTATGAAGTTGACAAAAATGCTCCATCTCTGCAAAAGTCTCATTTTCAGTATCAAAAGGTCCTACATGAAGCATAGCAAGACTTTGGCCTTCTTCTATTTTTTCAAAGCGAATAGCCTCATAGAGAGGATTTGGTTTCTTGATTTTGACCTCGTTCAGAACTTCCTCAAATAGTTCTCTCGTAATAAAATCGGGTTGCCCAATCATAATACTATAAGAAAGCTCACTTTTTACCAGTTCTCCTTCCTTCTCCTTTTTCCATAAACCTTCTAAAGGAAAGACAGTAAAATCAGTGTAGACTTGATCCAGAAGAGTTTTTTTATACTTCATCTTTATAGCATAGGCTAAGGCATACAAGGCCCCTACTCGTTCTGAGAAATCTTCTTGATTTGGATCGCCTTTGCCATCAATCACGATATAGGATTGACCTGGTACCTGCGAGATGCTGGGCCTAGCTTTCACTTGATAAAGATCTTTTGCTTCTTTTCTCCATTCGTATTTCATTTGGTTCTTCTCCTTTCTATCTCTAGTATAGCACCAAAACCCTGACATCTTTTGTCAAGGTTTGTAAAGTTTTTGGATTTTTTCTAATCTAGAAAGCAATTCCTTCTTCAGATGATTGGGGGCGAGTATTTCCACCCCATCTAGATAAGACAGGAGGTAAGTATACAGACTTTCATGCTCTGGTAGGACTGTCTTGACATAATAACACCCATCTTTCCCCAAGCTAATCTCATCTTCTGAAAAATCTTCGTAAACCCGGAAAGCAAGCTTGGGACTAAACTTCAAGGAAACTTCGATTTGATGTGCCACTTGATCTGAACCATCAACCCAATCCTCCACATTTTTCTGCTTCACAGTTTCAGTTGTTATGTGATAATTACTAATTCTAGACAATTTGAAAAAACGCCACTCTTCCTTCAAACAACAGTAGGCATGAAGGTACCAATCTCTCTTTTTAAATACGAGTTTAAAAGGTTCAACTGTACGAACCGTTTTCTGACCACTCCCACCCAGATAAGTGATTACCAGTCGCCTTTTCTCTAGAATAGCATGTTTGATGTTATCAAATAATTCTTTTTGACCTTCTCGCTTTCTCCAGTCAGTCAAGTCTACTTCTATCCAAGGGCTGGGAGAAACTTGAAAAATAGATTCCAACTTTTCAAGCAACAGGTCTTGCCTTTCATCGGTCAGGGCTTGAATCCCTTGCAAAGCTGACAGAAGTTCTAATTTTTCATCCTCCGATACGAGAGTACGATCCAGAACAAAGTCTTTCATTAAAAAGATCCCACCTGCCTTTCCG
>CAJZDE010000144.1:0-4311 GCA_915063165.1 uncultured Streptococcus sp. | reverse complement strand
AAACATGGCTTTTACAAATACACAGAGACGTTCCGCTAGTTTTGGTGTCGTGACCAGCCTGCCTGACGATGTCATTGACTCTTTATGGTATATTATCGATCATTTCCTGAAAAATGTCTTTGAATTAGAAGAAGAGCTTGAGTTTCAACTGCTCAACAATAAGGGGACCATCACCTTCCATTTTTCTAGCCAGCATCTTCCGACTAGCATCGATTTTGATTTTAATCATCCTTTCGATCCGCTTTACCCTCCTAGGGTCCTTGTTTTAGACCTAGACGGCAGAGAAACCATCCTCCTTCCAGAAGAAAATGACCTATTTTAAAAACTCTAGCTTCTCAGCGCAAACTGCTGAGGAACTAGAGTTTTCTTTTTCTAATAAATAGAGCGACTAACAACTAGACCGTTTGGCTTTGTGTACTCTAAGTCAAGGTAATCTTGATAAGTCCCCGGTACAATGAAACCTTGGGGACTTAATATATCCGTCCCAGCTTTTCCCACAATAGAGTCTGCTAGCAGAACACAATTGGTACTGAGAACAAAGTAGGTCTTAAACTCGGATGAGCTGAATTTATAGAGGACCGCATCCGCTTCTTGCTTCAGTTGGTAGGAGTAGGTATGCTTGACCTCACCCTCTCTTCTTTTCATCAACTGAGAGCTCGGCTCCCAAGGAATTAACAAATCTTCTATTTCTTCTATACGAGCTTGGATAGCAGCTTTCTGTTGGTCCGTCAAACTCAGACCATAAGCAAACAAGGTCTTCTGACTTTCCCTCTTGCAGAGTTCGATGTATTTTTCCCGATTGGCTTTAAACAAAACACCGTCTCCAACCATGCCGAATAAACGCTCCGAGTGAGGATCATAGGAACCATAGGAAATAACCTTCCCTTGGTAACAAATATCCACATGTCCCATAGCGAGAAAGAAAGAGGTTTCTGAGGTATGAATAAAAATTTCTAGATCAACTACCTGATCGTTTTTTCTTTCTGAATGAACTTCCCCTTCTTGACTTTCATGATTTGACAGCCACTCATTCAATTTGCGCAAGGTGCTGATAGGGATCAAAGCCGTCACAAAGATCGGCAAAGTCATTCGCATTCGTCGTTTTAGCTTGGGATTATTTTCTATCTTTTCAAAAAAGAAACCATCCCGAAGGCTACTAACTCCTAGCATAAGCAAGTAAAATCCAAGCAAGAGCAATTCAAAATTCGCTGCATCGTGAAAAGGAGAGATGCTATAAAGACCGAATCCTATCATCCATACAGCATCGAAGAGATGATGGAGCCGAGGATGAATGACATTTTTTCGATAGAGAGACCAAGTCACAAGACTAATGATGCCCGTAAACAACTGGTAGCTCGCAATGATAAAAACCAGGAGATAGAGGGCAAGGTCTTGCAAGATGATAGAGTCAAACACGAGAGCCGCAACCACCAGCTTGCCCAAGGTTACAAAGATATTTTCCCGACGATTTTTATCCTGAAACCAGCGAGTCAACAAGTGCCAAACTGCTGACAAAGAAAAGTAGCCCATCAACAACTGGTACCCCATTCGCGGAATAACTTGTCCAAAACGAATCAAGAGAAGCCCTAAAACAATAGCAAGTAGTCCCTCCCCGATACTCTTCCACTTGCTATAGGTCTCGGAAAACTTAGGCATTTCCTTGCTCCAACTGGTCAACCAAGTATCGAATTGGTTGTTTTAAGATTGGATGAATAAAATGGGGAGCTATTTCCACTAACGGCTCAAGGACAAAGAGGCGTTCTGCTATATAAGGATGAGGCAAGATGAGCTCGTCTGTATAGATGACTTGGTCCTCCACAAAGAGCAAGTCCAAATCAATCAAACGAGGCCCCCAATGCACTTCTCTCACCCGTCCCATTTCTGACTCGATGGCTAATAATGTTTCTAACAAGACTGGTGCTGGTAGCCAGGTTTCTACTTCAATCACCTGATTGGCAAAGCTATCCTGTTCCACACCTCCCCAAGGCTCTGTCGCCAAGACACTGGACTCTTTGAGAATATGGATACCTCGAGCTCGCAGTTTGTCAATAGCTTGTTCCAAGTTTGCTTGCTTATCTCCCATATTACTTCCTAGGGCGATAAAGGCCCGTTGCTTACGACGGTGAATGGTCACCGAGCAGGTATCCAACGGTAAATGCACTGGAGCCCAAGGCTTTTTTAGTTCCAACTCAATCTCTTGGACAAGAGGATAAGTCTCAAAGGTACGTTCAACTAGTTTGTAGGCTACCGTTTCAATCAAGTCCTCACTCGTTTCCTGAAACCAAGTCGTCCACTGCTGGCACAGTTCTCCGTAATGGACAGAGGCTGTTAAATCCAATTCTGTAGCCGCCTTGGTCATGTCATAAGATAAGCTTGCGGAAATAACAAACTTCTGCCCCAATTCTTTCTCACTTGGAAAAAGACCATGATAGGCAAAAATTTCCAAATCTTTAATCTGCAGTTGATCCATAACTAGTCCTTTCTAGAAAAATCCGCATGAAGCGGATTCTTTTTATAGTCCCATTAAACGATAAGCCTGGTCTCGGAGGTCCTTATCTGTTTCAAATAGACCACGTGCTACTGTTGTCAAGGTTGCCGTGCCGGGCTTTCTGACACCACGCATGCTCATACACATATGTTCCGCCTCAATGACAACAAAGGCTCCTTTAGCCCCCAGATAGTCCATCAAGGCATCAGCCACTTCGATATTCAAACGTTCTTGAATTTGTGGTTTTTTAGAATAAACTTCAACCGTACGGGCTAGCTTAGACAAGCCTGCCACCCGACCATCTGGAATGTAGGCAATGTGCGCTCTCCCATAAAAAGGCAAGAAGTGGTGTTCACACATGGTGTGAAAAAAAATATCCTTTTCTACCACCATATTGTCATCAATAATCTCAAAGGATTTTGACAGGTGTTCCTCAGCAGTTTGACCAAGGCCTGAAAAAATCTCTTGGTACATACGGGCTACACGAGCAGGTGTTTCCTGCAAGCCCTCGCGGTTAGCGTCCTCACCAACAGCCTCGATAATCATTTTTACAGCCGTTTCAATCTTTTGTGTATCCATTCTCGTTCTTCCTCTCCATCAAATAGGCTCTCACTTGGCTCAAGAAATACAAGGAACCTGTGATAATCCTAACTGTTTGTTTCTCTTCATTTTTATCTGTCAATTTCTGCTCTAGAAAATCCTGCCAACTTTGGTAATTGAGATTTCTAGACTTGGCTGTCTCTTTCAGCACGCTTTCATCCGTCGCCCGACTATCGTCAAAATGGGTTAAAGTCAATTGACTATCTGGCACCGTCTCTAGCAAATCCAGCATATCCTCCAAGGCCTTGGTTTTAATACACGTAAAGAGGATTTCCTTATGATAATCCGCAAAGCGTTCTTGCAAGGTTGCTAATAAAGCCTTTATGGCATGGGGATTATGTGCCCCATCCAAAATCATCAAGGGGTTTTTAGACACGACCTCCAAACGCCCTGACCATCTAGTCTCTTTCAAAGCTTGAGCAACCAAGTCATTACTTGCCAACTCCCGCCCATCTTCTTGATAAAAAGTATCAAGTAAAGCTATGGCCATCCCCGCATTTTCTATCTGGTGCAAGCCAAGCAGACCTGTTTGAAAACGACCTTGTCTGACAGAACTGGTATAATCAAAGATTTCACCCGTCACTACACTCTTTTGATGACTGACCTGGTAATCTTTCCCATAGGCAAGTCTAGGCGCATTTTTAGATTCTGCAATAGGGTCGATCACAGTCAAGGCTTCAGGATCAATATGACCTGTCACCAAGGGAATACCTTGTTTGATAATACCAGCCTTCTGCTCTGCTATAGCTTCCAAGGTGTCACCAAGTAGGGCCACATGATCCAAGCCAATAGTCGTAATTCCTGTCAGGACGGGCTGGCAGACATTAGTACTATCCAAAAGACCGCCCATACCGACTTCCATGATAGCCACATCTACTTGCTCTAAGGCAAAGTAATCATAAGCTAGAGCTGTGATAATCTCAAACTCGGTTGTTCCCTGCAAATTGGCAGCCGATTCCCCTTCCAGTAAAGACTGATAGACTGCCATGAGAGTTTCGAGTCTAGCCTCGGGAATAGATTCCCCATTGATGCTAATCTGGTCTGTATAATGAATGAGATAGGGCGAGCTGAAAACACCAACTCTCAGCCCTAGTTTTTCTAGCATATTTTTCAAAAAAGCAATGGTCGAACCCTTGCCATTGGTCCCTCCGATATGGATGACCTTGAGTTTGAGATGAGGATTGCCTCTTAGTGCCAAGAGTTCCACCATTCGCTCCAAACCA
>CAJZDE010000143.1:0-4328 GCA_915063165.1 uncultured Streptococcus sp. | reverse complement strand
ACCCAGCCATTTTCAGCATAGGTACCATCTTGTTGAAGGTAGAACCAACTGCTATAGTTGTCATCATAAATCCAGGCTTGTTTAACCTTATGACCATTTTCTGATATATAGCTCTTACCAAGCCAAGCATTTTTCAGCATTTTACCTTGTGAATTGATGTAGTACTGGTTCTCACCTTGAGTGATCCACTCATCTTTGGCCATTTTCCCGTCTTCTTTAAGGTAATATTTTTCCTGACCTTGTTGAATCCATTCGTTTTGAGCTTTCTGACCATCAGACTTTAGATAATACCAGGATTCTTGTTCCTGATTAAATACCCACTGTTCCTTGGCTTTAGCACCACTTTCAGTCACATAGTACTGGCCAACCCACGTTTTCGTAGCTAATTTTCCAGCTTCGTTAAAATAGTAATCCTTACCAGCAACAGTCAACCAGCCGTTCTCTGCACGATTTCCATCAGCTGTTAAATAAAACCAGGCCTGTTGCGTTTGGTCATAAATCCATTGGTTGGTTGCTGGTTTCCCGTCTGCTTTGAGGTAGGTCTTTCCTTGCCACGTTCCCTCTTCTGCTTTTGCTGTCTCCACTACAGTAAAAAAACACCCCAATAAGCCAGCACTTACTAGGGCCACTTTCCATCGTTTCATTTAAATGCTCCAATAACGTTTTCTAATCCCTATTGTAACATAGTTAACCGACGGAAATATTACAAATTGATGAAGATTCTATTTCTTGTTGACGATAAGGAAGACCTAGCTTATCTCAGACTGGCTTTGACTTCCTTACGGAGATCTTCCAAACTGTTAATGCCATACTTATCCATGACTTTTGGTAGATGTTCGATGATATCAGGACAGGCATAAGGATTGGTAAAATTGGCTGTTCCAACTCCGATGGCAGATGCCCCAGCCAGATACATTTCTAGCGCTGCTTCAGCCGAATCCACTCCCCCCATTCCAATGATGGGAAGGTCGGTTGTTTGGGCGACTTGGCGGATGAGTTTGAGGGCTACTGGAAAGACTGCTGGTCCAGACATTCCACCTGTTCCATTGGCTAGGATTGGTTTTCTTGTTTTGAGGTCAAAGCGCATACCGACTAGAGTATTGATCATGGTTAAGCCACTTGCTCCTGCATCTTCTGCTGCTTTGGCGATGGTGACAACATCCGTTACACTAGGGGTTAACTTGACATAAACTGGCACATCAGAGGCTTCCACAGCTGCTTTTACCACTTCATAAGCCAAGTCAGGATCTTGCCCAATCAAAAGTCCATGATTGCCATGATCCACATTCGGACAAGAGATATTGAGCTCGATAGCTTTTACATTGGCTGCATTGGAAATCCCCTGAGAAACGGCAGCGTACTCTTGTTTTGAAAAGCCTGCTACATTGGCGATTATAGGAAGTGTTGGATATTCTCTTTCCAGCCAAGGCAACTTTTCAGCTAAAACAGCTTCTAAACCTGGATTTTGCAAGCCGATTGCATTGAGCATACCTGCAGGCGTTTCTGCCACCCTAGGAGTTGGATTGCCAAAACGGGGTTCTAGAGTCGTTGCCTTGATCATAATAGAGCCTAAAAGGTCCAAATCATAGTACTTGGAATATTCCTGACCAAAACCAAAACAGCCTGATGCTGGTATGATAGGATTTTTCAAATCCAATCCCGGTAGAGAAACTTGTAAACGTTTGTTAGTCATGACTTTCTCCTTATAATACAACTGTTCCTGTACGGAAAACAGGGCCATCTTCACAGACGCGTTGACTAATTGTCTCACTATCTGGCACTTTTAGGACACAGGCATAGCAAGCCCCCATCCCACAAGCCATACGAGATTCTAGAGATAGATAGGCTCTTGGGTGATTATAAAATTTTTGATTGATGTACTTCATCATTCCAGGAGCTCCACATGAGTAAACAGCATCAAATTGACTGTCTAAGTCATTGATGACGACTGACACATTTCCCTTAATGCCATAAGAACCATCATCTGTCGTAACAAAAACCTGACCATATTGGGTCAATTCTGTTTCGAGAATCACAGCATCCTTGTTGGCAAAACCGAGGACTGTCACTACTTTCACCCCACGCGCATGCAATTCCTTAGCCACCTCAAGCAAGGGCGGAACACCAATTCCCCCACCAACGAGGAGAACTTGACTCTGATTGTCTAAATCAGACAAGTCAAAACCATTTCCCTGAGGCCCCATCACATCAAGAGTATCTCCCTGACTTAATGTTGAAAAAATAGCGGTCCCAGCCCCCTCAATCCGATAAATGAGGTGACACTGCTTCTTGATCTTGTCAATAGACGAAATTGAAATAGGACGGCGTAAGAGATGGGCATCATCAGGCACACGCAGATGAAGAAATTGGCCTGCTCGCATGGCTTCAACCATCTCCCCTTCTAGGACTAATTCAAAGATTGCTGGCGCAATTTCCTCTTGTGCGACCACCTTCATGCTTTCCAAACGAATGGCACCCAAACGCTTCTTACATGTTGGATTCATGACTTTTCCTCCTTAAATTTAAGGGGACCAGATAAAGAAAAGGCCTTGCTAATGCAAGGCCTCAGTTAGGTTAGGTTAGAATTCATGCGCACACTTAAAAAGTCCCCACAGAGAGTCCCCTATCCCTTTTATCTGACACCTTGTGAGTCTCTCTGGACTCCCCTTAAAGGTTAAATTTGTATTAGTATACTCTTTCAAAGAAAAAAAGTCAAGTAGAAAACGAACATTCTACTTGACTTCATGGGATTATTTTTCACGAATGACTTCGACCTTGTACCCATCAGGATCCTTGACAAAGTAATAGTTTGGTTGAGTTCCTGGAAGTCCATTAGGGGCTGTCACCTCATAGCCTTTAGCGCTATGTTCTTGATGTAGGGCCTCAAGGTCAGGTGTACTTAGAGCGATGTGAGCAAAGCCGTCACCCACAACATAAGGTCCATGATCATAGTTGTAAGTCAACTCCAACTCATAGTCATCCCCCTCAAGTCCTAGATAGACAATGGTAAAAGCATGATCTGGAAAATCTCTGCGACGCAATTCTTTAAAACCAAAAGCATCTTGATAAAAAGCGATTGATTTTTCAAGGTTTTCTACTCGCAAGCAAGTGTGTAGCATTTTTGAAGCCATCTTCATTACCTCTTTCATTTGAATAGTTCTATTATACCTTTATTCAGGAAAATTTACTAGGAACTTGAACCAGAGTCCTCTTCTCTAGGTTATCATTCTATGCAGAACTTTTACGATTTTCCTTGCGTATATTGCGAATAAGGAAAAGCATGATCAGGACAAAAAGTCCCTCGAGGAAGTAGAACGTAAATTCGCTGTTCATGAGTAGTAAGTCTTTGTAATGATAGTTATTACCGAAAACTGAATTTGGTGCGAATAGGATTCGGAACAGTCTTCTTAGGAAAATAAAGATCTGCAATCCATAAATCATAAAGACCTTCTTCACACCAATCATGAAGCCTTGTTCCTTTGTAAAATAAGACAAGGCAATTCCATTTAACAAGAGGATAACAGTTATAGCCAGTGTTTCATTTCTTAGGATAGTTGGATCAAAGATGTCTAAACGGCTGTAAATGTAGGGCAACGTTTGAAAGAGTAAGATTCCCAAGATTGCTGGTATGAAAATTTTCTTCAGAGATGGTGGAAATCCAGGACTAAATCTTGTAAAAGATAAGCAAATCACAAGGATTGCAAAAATATGGAAGTAAGCTATGGCAACTCCTGAAATAGTCTGGCTTCGATTTACCAAGGCAGAAAGAAAACCAGCAGAAAGAAAGATACCGATAGGAATCAGCTTATCCAAAGAATAATCCCACTTCAGCCCTTGACTCACCTGGAAACCATCGATGAGACAGAAAAATGTAATGAAAATAAGGGCCCCAATAAGACCAAACGGTAAGAATGGAGTGACGAGGAGCAATAACAAGATGAATAGGAACCATGGATGGGGACTGTGGTAGAATTTTCGTTTTGAACCCCTAGCTGTCACTCCTTCCTCAATCGGTGTTTTCCTTAATTTTAGCATATAGACGTAAAAGAGTGAAAACATACCCGCATGAACCCATGAATTATAACCAGGTCGCTCTATAATACTGAGTAGCAAACTCACAATCGTAAAGAGACCAGAGAAAATCTGAAGAAACTTATTTTTAAAGACCTGTCTTTTTTTCCAATCCAAATAAGAGAGCTTGGCCTTTGGATGACTAAGTTCATAAGCATAAACTGTCATCTCTTCTAGTTTCTGGTCTGTCTCCTCCGTCATCATTTGGGGAGCCATTTTAGAAGTAGGAAAAGGAGCTAAAACATATCTCAGGAGAT
>CAJZDE010000142.1:0-4375 GCA_915063165.1 uncultured Streptococcus sp. | reverse complement strand
GCTTCGTTGAAGGCCTCTTGGATACGCTCATCAAATGAACGGTAACGGTTTGAGTATTGGAGTAGTTGCTCCGTCAAGGTTGCATATTGAACGATATCATAGGTTTCTGTTTCAAGTGCTTCCATATCATTTGTTGCAATTTCAAGAATTCGTTTAACCGATTCAATATTCACTTGTGGTTGTTCTAACTCTGCCATCAGATCTTCTGTGTTATGACTTGCAGTAAAGAAAAGTTTCAAGAAACTTTGAGGAATACCTGGCAAGTTTCTCTTCTCCATGTAACGTTTGATAGTATGCAAACGGTTCACATAGACATTTGCTTTTTGGCGAGCATTGAGGTCGTCTTTTTCAATTTGCGCAAGTCGTTCGCTAACAGAGATTTGCTCATCCTCTATATCCTTGAGGTTGCTTTGAAGCATTTCCAACTGTTCTTCAAGAGCAGAGTAGGCTTGTGTTGACTCACCTTGATCCTCTGTCACTTCCATGATTGCCGTATCAAGTGCAGCCAATTCTGCTTGAAGACGACGAACATGATTTCCATCGCTTTCAGGAAGAAGGTAGGTTTTAGTCAAGCGTTCAAGATCTTGAACAAGCACCTGATTATTTTCTTTCAAGTGGTTGAGATAAGTTGGTAATGTCGAAAGAAGACTTTCAACCACTTTTTGAGCTGCAATTTCACGAGTGAAGATATCATAAAGTGCGTTGATTTCTTCTTGGATGCGATTATTTTCATACTCTGCATTGTCCAATTCCAACTGACGAATATTTTCTTGATTATTTTTCAAAGACTCATGCAAAAGTTGGAAACGGGATTCAATATCTGTTTCTGTAAAGTGGTAGTTGGCATCCAACAGCTTGCGATAGCCTTCTTCCAAATCTGCCAATTGTTCTGGCAGTTCCTTTGTCAAGGTTTCAACAAGAGCTGGAATTCGCTCAACGATGTGTGTCAAAGCAAGAATATGATTTTCAGTTGAATCAAGAATTGCTGCCGCTTCAACTGGGTCACCTGATGAATTTAGGGTAACAAATTGAGAGAATTCAGATTGGATGTTTTCCAATTGTTTCTCAATCTCAGGAAGGGCCTTACCATATTTCTCCGAATCTTCTGCAACGGTATGTTGAAGGGATTCAAACAAGTCCAAGGCATGAAGGACACGGCCACTATTCTTAGATTCTTGTTTTTCAAGATCAGAAAGGGCATTACGAATAGCTGCAATATCTTCTTCAATCAAGCCGATTTGGCTCTCAATTTGATCAATCTTGTGAGCAGCTTTGAAAAAACGGAAAGAATTGTTGTAGCTTTCAGCTTCAAAGAGGTGATTTTCAATATCAGCAAATGAGTTCAGAGATAAATCAACCCATTTTTGGTTCCATTCACGGAAGGTCACCTGGCTTTGACCAATCAAGTGCATGTTTTTAACGGCTTCAACCTCATCATTTACAGGAAGGTTGTAGAGTTCTTCTTTTCTTTCTTCAAGGGCCGTTAATCTGCTTACATTACGCTTACGTAAAAAGATGGCTGTTACATAAGCTAAGATCAGAATGACTGCAATCGCAACCATTAGATAAATTAGTTGTCCATTAGACATATCAAACTCCTTTTATACTAGAAACAATCGTAATGATTATATCATATTTTTTAAACCAAGGGAACTATTTCCCACATTTTTTAGACGTCAAGTGTACTGTAAACAGCGTTTTCTTCGATAAATTCGCGACGAGGTTCTACTCGATCTCCCATCAACATATCAAAGATTTTATCTGCTTCGGCAGCATCATCTACCGAAACACGCGCCATCAAGCGATGTTCAGGATCCATGGTTGTTTCCCACAATTGGTGGTCATCCATTTCTCCCAAACCTTTATAACGTTGGATGGTTGGTTTTGAACGCCCTTCACTATGACGTGCTAAGGCTTCTTGGAGTTTAATTTCTTGATCTGCACCTGGTTGAATGTATTCTTTGATCTCACTTCCAACTTTAACCCCATAAATCGGTGGTTGGGCAATGTAGACATAACCTGCCTCTAAGATTGGCTTCATGTAGCGGTAAATCAAGGTAAGCAGGAGTGTTCGAATGTGGGCTCCATCAACATCGGCATCGGTCATCAAAACGAGTTTTTGGTAACGAGCCTTAGTGACATCAAATTCTGCACCAAATCCTGTTCCCATGGCTGTGAAAAGGCTTCGAATTTCTTCGTTTGCAAGGATTTTATCCATGCTAGCTTTTTCAACGTTCAAGATCTTACCACGAATTGGCAAGATAGCTTGGAATTCACGATTACGACCAGATTTGGCTGATCCACCAGCTGAGTCTCCTTCGACGATGAAGAGTTCGGTTTCAGCAGGGTTGTTAGAAGAACAGTCTGCTAGTTTTCCTGGAAGATTGGAAATTTCCAAGCCAGATTTCTTGCGAGTGACTTCACGCGCACGCTTGGCAGCTACACGAGCCTTGGCAGCCAAGATTCCTTTTTCCACGATACGCTTGGCAATCTGTGGATTTTCCATGAGAAAATCAGAGAAGGCATCGCTGAAGAGGCGATTGGTGATCTTGACCACTTCACTGTTCCCCAGTTTGGTCTTGGTTTGTCCTTCAAACTGCGGGTTTGGATGCTTAACTGAGATAACTGCAGTCAAGCCTTCACGGACATCTTCCCCTGTTAGGTTATCTTCATTGTCTTTTAGTAGCTTATTCTTGCGAGCATAATCATTGATAACACGCGTCAGGGCTGTACGGAAACCTTGCTCATGCGTACCACCTTCATGGGTGTGAATGTTATTGGCGAAACTCATGACGTTTTCGTGGTAACCGGTTGTGTACTGCATGGCTACTTCAACTGTGATATCATCCATCTCACCGTCTGTGTAGATTGGTGTATCAAAGATAACATCCTTGTTCTCGTTGATATATTCAACGTAGCTAGCAATCCCACCCTCATAGTGGTAATGTTTAGTCTGTTCGAGACCATCACGCTTATCTGTGATGGAGATTTGAAGACCTCGGTTCAAAAAGGCTAGTTCTTGAATACGTTTGTTTAATTTTTCAAAGTCAAAAGTTGTTGTTTCTGTAAAAATCTCTGGATCTGGTGTGAAGTGAACTGTTGTTCCCGTTTTATCCGTATCTCCAACCACCTCAAGATCAGCAACAACATGACCACGACGGTATTCTTGGTAATGAATCTTACCGTTTTTGTGGACATGAACATCTAGTTGAGTTGAAAGAGCGTTTACTACTGATGAACCTACACCGTGCAATCCACCTGAAACCTTGTATCCGCCACCGCCGAATTTTCCTCCAGCGTGAAGAACTGTAAAGACGGTCTCAACAGCGGGACGTCCTGTCTTTTCCTGAATATCAACAGGAATTCCACGCCCATCATCCACTACGGTGATGGAATTATCTGGCTCTATAAAGACTTGGATGTGACTGGCAAATCCAGCTAGAGCTTCGTCAATTGAGTTATCAACGATTTCCCATACTAGATGGTGAAGACCTTCTTTTGAAGTCGATCCAATATACATACCTGGACGCATACGAACAGCTTCAAGTCCCTCCAAAACTTGAATTTGACTGGCATCATAATCCTGTGCCTGTTGATTTTTGATTTCTTCTGTCATTTTTTCCCTTTTCTTACATATCTATTGCTTGTCTCAATGTCGCAACGTTATTAAAAAGATAGGCATCTAAGCCAGCAGCTTTACCTGCTTCTACATCAATATTTCTGTCACCAATGACCAAACCAGATGTAATATGATATTTATCACGTAAATAAATCATGGACTCAGGATCTGGTTTTCGTTTAAAGCCAGAACTGGCAGTCACCACCTCGGTGAAGTAGTTCGCTATCTGGGTCTTAGCAAGAAGTTCTAGCACTTGGTCATTTCGATGAGAAACCAAGAAATGGCGACCACCCTTGTCCGAAATATCTTTGAGTAATTCTGGAATTCCCTCAAACAAAACTGGATGCTCTAGCTCACGCGCTTCATTTTCTTTGTAGTTCTCTAAAAAACCCTCGATATTTGGTGCAAACTTCTCGATGGCAAAAGCTGTCGAAACCTTCAAAGCTTCGTAGACACGGTCGTGTTCTTGCTCTATTCCATATTGGGCTAAGGTTTCTACAAAGGTTGCTGTAGAAGACTCATAATTATCCAATAGGGTACCACCTAAATCCCATATATAGTCGTGATATTTCATACCCTTCATTATACCATTTTTTTATGAAAAAAGCGATGATTTCCTAGATTTTTCGGCTCTATAATTTCTATAGAGTGTAAAACACTAATGCATCTATGGAGCCTTTTTGTGAAGAATAGCTCCTCCATGAATAATCAAGCAAAATCTTTCTTCTCTCAAATGTACAAATTTAAAAATAGAAA
>CAJZDE010000141.1:0-4406 GCA_915063165.1 uncultured Streptococcus sp. | reverse complement strand
AATGCATATATTTTAATTTAAAATATCCAAGATTTCATTTAAAAGTCTATTGAATTTGAATTATTATATTTTTTCAAAATTCGTGAAATTTTCAGAATGAGGATTTTTCCGAAGTTTGCATTCTATTTTATGATTGTTAAAGGAGTTTTTATGACTTATCCGAACCTTTTAGATCGTTTCTTGACCTACGTTAAGGTCAATACACGTTCTAATGAACACTCTACTACTACTCCAAGTACGCAAAGCCAGGTTGATTTTGCGACCAATGTTCTTATTCCTGAAATGAAACGTGTCGGTCTGCAAAACGTCTACTACCTTCCAAATGGTTTTGCGATTGGTACCTTACCAGCTAACGATCCAAACTTGACACGCAAGATTGGCTTCATCTCCCACATGGATACCGCTGATTTTAATGCTGAAGGAGTTAATCCGCAAGTCATCGAAAATTACTATGGTGGAGTTATCGACTTGGGTGATTCTGGATTTAAACTAGATCCAGCTGACTTTAAGAGTCTTGAGAAATATCCAGGCCAAACCCTCATCACAACCGATGGCACGACCTTGCTAGGTGCTGATGACAAGTCTGGGATTGCTGAAATTATGACTGCTATCGAATATCTGACTGCTCACCCTGAAATCAAACACTGTGAAATCCGAGTTGGTTTTGGACCAGATGAAGAAATTGGTGTTGGAGCTAACAAGTTTGATGCAGAAGACTTTGATGTTGATTTTGCCTATACTGTTGATGGTGGTCCGTTAGGAGAACTTCAATACGAGACTTTCTCAGCAGCTGCTGCTGAACTCCATTTCCAAGGACGCAATGTTCACCCTGGTACCGCTAAAGGCCAGATGGTCAATGCCCTTCAGCTAGCAATTGATTTTCATAATCAACTGCCAGAGAATGACCGACCTGAACTGACAGATGGTTACCAAGGTTTCTATCATCTTATGGATGTGTCAGGTAGCGTTGAGGAGGCGCGTGCAAGCTATATCATTCGAGACTTTGAAAAAGATGCCTTTGAAGCTCGTAAGAAAGCTATGCAGGATATTGCTGACAAGATGAATCAAGAGCTCGGGAATGATCGCGTTACCTTGACTCTGACAGACCAGTACTACAATATGAAGGAAGTCATTGAGAAAGACATGACACCTATTACTATTGCTAAAACTGTTATGGAAGATTTAGGTATCACGCCTATTATTGAACCAATCCGTGGAGGGACAGACGGCTCTAAGATTTCCTTTATGGGAATCCCAACTCCTAATATCTTTGCAGGTGGTGAAAACATGCATGGACGCTTTGAATACGTCAGCCTTCAGACAATGGAGCGTGCAGTAGATACCATCATTGGCATTGTATCCTATAAAGACTAAAAAAGACGAGGTAGCTCAGCTACTTCGCCTTTTTTTATTCATTTTATTGAGCACTTGGCTCAGACTTACTTTGCACTTGCTTTTCTGTTGGTTGAGAAGCAGCTGTTTCACTGTCTTTCTCAGACTTAGATTGGCTATCAGTTTCACTTGCTTTTGAACGGAGTTCCTGGTTCAAGCTAATAATCTCTTTAGCTAGAGTGAGGAGACCTTCTTTATCACTGCTTTTGGCTGCAAGTTGATCAAATAGGGTATCAACACGTTCAAAGTCAGCATCGGATCCCTTGTTATCCTCAAGATACTTGTGAAGAGAGAGCAAGATATTATAGAGTTTTTGGTAGATAATCACCGTTTGTGGATCTTGTTCTGCCTGTTTTTCTTCTCGTTGGATAGTTGCTGCAATACGATTTAAAAGATCCTCAAGTTGTGTTTTAGCTTCGTCAAGGTCTGCATTTTCCTTTTCAGTAGCCGCTTTGATATTAGCTGCTTCTTCAGCTAGGGATTGTTTGACACCATCTTCTTTGACACGTGCTAGGAGTTGAGCAGCTTTAGTTAGGAGAGCATCCACTTCTTCCTTCTTAACATGGCTAACCCGCTCTTCTGGCATAAAATCACCGTAGAGTTCTTTTAGGAATTCATAGATGGCTGTCTTAGCAGTTTGACTATCTACTTTTTCCGTATCTAGAATAGTCTTACCAACTTTTGTAAAAACGGGTTCTTCTTTGAGAGCTTCTTCTACTTCTAGCTTAGTTTGGTAAATAGTTGGGAATAACTTGTTCAAGTCGGTTGCTTTGAGGAAAGATTGTGACTGGTAAAGTTCCCAAGTCAACTTAGCAACACGGTTCCGAAGTTCTTCTCTCAAACGACCATCAGACACATGTTCATAGAAATACTTGATGTACTCTACTGTTGTAACCCCTGTTCGATCTCGGAAATCTTGCAAGGCCTGCAGTTTCGCTTCAATGGCAGCCAACTCTGTCTCATCCTGTGCTAGTTTTGCTTCCTGCAAATGTACCAAAAGATCTTTCTTAGGCAAGCCATAAGTATCTGTATCCAATGTATTGATCTTATCTACAAGGGCTTGGTACTTCTTATCTAAAGGTGAAGTTTCAACCGGTGCCACACTTTGATCCACATGGATGTATTGTTTATCGAAGAGATCCAAGGCTGCTAGGTATCCAGCAGTTGAGTTTGTTGCCAGTTTTTTCATATTTTCGGTGAACTGCCCCAAAGCAAGTTCAACCCGTCTCTGCATGATAGGCTGGTCTTTGTAGAGACTTCTGCTATCTGCTAACAGTTGATCCACCTTAGATAGAACCGTTTGTTCATCAAATGCTCCAGGTTGATAGGTCGATTGTAGGGCTGGAATCTTGTTTTTCAAAGCTACTTCATAGCCCTTAGTTTGAACCTTGATGTAGTGATTGTGGTCTCCGTGAGGAATCACAAAACTACCACTTTCTACCTGTAAACTATAAGGAGATACCCCATCACGTAGGGCAGTCGTATACAGTTCATTTAGGAAATCTAGTTCTGGGTTCCCAGTTTGGAGAGGAATACGAACATGTTCTTTTCGAACAGCATAGGGATGGATATGGGTTGGATCATAGGCTTGATCCGGATTTCCAAAGACAAAGAATCCATTTGAAATGCGAATCGCTTCAAGCGGTACTCCGTAGGTCTGTGAGATATACTTGATTTTTTCTTCATCGCTCGCATCTCTCGAGAAACTTTCCACAGTCTTGGCAAGTGGTTGAACAGGCTCAGACTGATGATTTTCTTTCAAGTGGTTTTGGGCAGCTTTGATTTGGGATGCAGTCAAGTTCTTCTTAAAGAAATAATGAGCGTGATCTCCATGAGAAACTACAAACCCTTGCTCATCTTCACTAATAACACGGTCAGCTGCAAAACCATGATCATGTTCTTCACCGTGGTGGTGTTCATGCTCCTCTCCATCATGGTCATGATCTTCATGGTTGGTATCCTGACTTCCATGGTCACCGTCTTGGTCATGATGATCTTGTTGAGCTGGATGCTCTGCTGGTTTGCTTGGATTTTCTAAAGGTGTTGGCTTCCCACTGTCGCTAGATAAAGGAATCATACGCGCAATCTTTTCTTCCAAGGCAGAAAGCTTTGTATATGGGATGAAATGATAGTGATTTCCGTGAGGAATCGCCACGCCACTCGGTGTTCTACTTGAAATCTTAGCAGGGTCAAAAATCAAGCCATCTGATTCAGCATAACGTTGACTACTTGGAAGAGCATAGAGTTGCTGCAATAGAGTTTGTAAGCTCTCTTCTGGATTGCTTGGTGTTTCAGCTTCTTGACTCAGATTGCTAGTTTGACTAGTTGTGTTTGGACTCAGACGATAGTCAGTCACACTTGCTTGTTTTCTAGTTCCAGAGAGGTAGGCTTGGGCAGCTGCCAATTCGCTAGCAGACAAGGAGCTCTTTGGAATATAGTGGTAATGTCCACCGTGAGGAACAATATAAGCATCACCAGTATCCTCTATAATATCAGATGGATTAAAGATGTACCCATCATCGGTAGTATAGCGTCCTTGTGAACGCGCAAGTGTCACTGCACTGTTAGAAGTTGGTGCATCGTGAGTATGACCTTGTTTTTGGCGTTCAATTTCGTCCTTCGTACGAACGTTATCTGCATGTGCCACATCCTTAAGGTAGACATAATACTTACCATCAACCTTGATAATGTAGCCACCTTTGATTTCGTTGACAATATCAGCGTCTTTCAGTTGATAATTGGCATCTTTCATCAACAGTTCTTCGCTGAAAATCGCGTCAAAAGGAACTTTACCATTGTAATAATGGAAATGATCACCGTGCGAAGTCACATAACCTTGATCGGTAATTTTCACAACAATTTGTTCAGCCTGAATATCTTCTTTTTTGCTAACTTGATCTGGTGTTTGGGACTCTGTTTTTTGAGAGTCTTGCTTCCCATCGACATAAGACACACGGTTATTATCTTTGTTTCCTTCCACCTGATGTTGGTTCAATGCATAGATGCAAAGGCTT